>JADFVP010000052.1 GCA_015222595.1 Pseudomonadota bacterium | reverse complement strand
GTATGCGCCCGACGCTTGCAAGCTCCACGTTCAGCGCGTCTCTGGCCTTGTCGGCCTCTATGCGCAAAATCAGCGTCAGCACGACATTGGTCATGGCGTAGGTCAAGACCATGTTGGACTTCAGATCCGACCCCTTGAAGGCGTCGGGCTCTTTAGCGAAGATAATGGTAGAGGCCATGTTGCCGGCAAGGCTTATGGTCGGCACAACCAGGGCTGTGCGCATGGAGGCGAGCCACGGCAGGGTGTCGAAGTCGCCGGGGGCTAGCTCAGGAGTGATGTCCGGCACCAGCAGCGGATCTGTAGCGGAAGAGACGCGCTTTAGAAAACCGCCCTTGCCGACTGGCATATTGTGAATATCAAGGTTGTACTTGGTCTCAGGTCCGATGTGGTACATGCGGAGAAAATACTCGGTCTGGGACTGAGAGTTAGGGTAGAGGGTCACTACTGCGTCGGCAATCATGCCGAACGGCTCGAAGGCCATGGAGAGGAGGTCGAGCGGCGAGGTCTCTTTATACTCGTTTATAACGGAGTTGTTGATGCGCTTAAAGAGGTTGTGCACCCCAAGGGCCTCTTCCCACTCAGCCTCCGATACTCTCTTAGACTTCTCCATAGATGGACCCGTTTCTTATAAGTTTAGAATAAAAAAGGCCGACGTCTCTAAAAAGACGCCGGCCCGGAAAACTTCGGCGCTACATCGATTTTGCGGACTTGTCCTTGAGCGTCGCAATAAGAGTGCCTATAGGCTCTTTCTTCAGAACCTGCGCAAACTGCGAGCGGTAGTTCCTTACAAGGCTCACGCCCTCGACCACCACGTCGTAGACCAGCCAGTCACCGGTCTTGTTGCTCATGCGGTAGTTAATAGGTATCTTGGTGCCGCTCGACGTCACGACCTGGGTGCGCACCTCGGCGCTCGTCTTCTTTATGGTCTCTTTTTCGTACAAGACCTTCTCGTCGGTATACTTTTCGAGCTTGGAGATGTAAGAGTTCTCTATCATCGTGCCGAAGACCTCTACGAACTCGCTCTTCTCGGCGCCCGTTAGCTTCTTCCAGTGCTTGCCTAGAGAACGCTTGCTCATGGCCTCGAAGCTGAAGCTCGCCCCTATCGCTCCACGAATCTTCTCTCTTCTTACATTCCGCTTCGCATCGCCCTTCAAGGAATCGGTATTCAGTATCTTTATAACTCCGTCTATTGCGCCCTGTATCGAAGCGGTCGGGGTTGCGGCCTCAGCGCCTAAAGGCGACAGCAGCAACGCCACGACGAATGCGAGGAGTAGTATGTTGAGTCTGTTCTTTATCGTCTGTATCTGCTTCATGACGTCTGCTCTCCATGAGGTTAGATTACTCTTACAAGTGCTGTTCTCTTAATGATACTCCAAAAAAGCTACTCTGTCACCAGGTGCTCTCTGTACTGGTGGAATGCGTCTCTTATGTAGGTGTACGGGTCTAGCGCGTCGGCCTTAATGTCGTCGTAGAAATCGATATTGAGCGAAGTGCTGTTAACAGCCTTGTAGGCGGTAACGCCGAGCTTCTCAAGCGGCTTATCCGGCGGCAGATAGGTGCGCGGATCTACTGCGGTATCTCCTATAAGGCCCACGCCGTCTCTTAAGCTCGACGGGCCGTAGAAGGGCAGGTTGATGAAGAAACCGGGGCCGGAGCCGTAGTGGCCGAGCGTCTGGCCGAAGTCTTCGCGGTAGAGCGGCATCTCCCAAGTATCCGTTGCAGTGTCTCTAAAGCCCGCTAAGCCAAAGGTGGTATTTACCGAAAAGCGCGCTATCTCTGTTACGCTCTCTTTGAACTTTAACTGAAGCGCGGTGTTAACTATACGGATTGGCGCTGCGAGATTGTTAAAAAAGTGCTTTACTGCCACCCTTCCCGACTCGGGAACTACTGCCATGTACCCCTTTGCCGCAGGTTTAAGGGCCCAGAAGTAGAGCTTGTCGTTGAAGGCGAAGGTCAGGCGGTTTATCGACTCAAAGGGGTCTGGCATAGGGGCCAGTTCCTCTTCATCGCCGAACTCGTCGTCGTCGAAGTCTTCGTCAGAAGAGTCAAAAGAGTCGTCAACGGAACTCTTGGCGTACTGTACCGGTTCAACGTTATCAAGTTCCATCAGTTTAGAGGAGGCGGTTGCGCTTGTGGCTGTAAAGAGCGCAAGGGTTAGGAGCGTCAGTATGAAAAAAGTTGTCTTTCTACTTTGCGTCATTCTATTTTGTGTCTTTAGAGTAAGCGTACCGTCCATAGAGTGCCATCCGTAATAGTGAGTGGTTTAAGGACATCTGTCTGCGGAACGTTTCTATCCGCCGGTAATATCGCTGTAGGCAAGGGCCGAGGCTGCAGAGAACTCGAAGACGTTGTTGAGGTTTGTCAGCACGAAGACGTCCATAACGGCCTCGCTCATACCGGCGAGCACAAAGCGGGTGGCCGACTTCGAGGCCCACTGAAGCCCCTCTATCATGGTCGCTATGCCGGACGAATCCATGTACTTCACTTTCGATAGATCGACGACTATTCCCTTAACGTTCGAGTTGAAGTACGGCAGCAACGCGTTTCTGACGTCCGGCGAGGTATGCATATCTATCTCGCCTTCTATCTTAATGAGCACCACACCGCCCGAATCTTTTTCGACCTCAATTTTCATTCTATTTCTACTCTACCTTTTGGGTTACTCTTTCTCGAATATGTACTTACTGATAAGCTCTTCTATGCTGATGGAGCTTTCGGTGTCTATTATGGAGTCGCCGTCTTCGAGGTAGTCATCGGAGCCGCCCGGCGTAATCTTTACGTATTTTTCCCCGATAACTCCGTTGGTTCTTACACTGGCTATCGCGTCGTCGGTTATAGGCACCTCTTTGTTGATGCTCAGTTCCACTAAGGCCATATCGTCCTCTAGCCCTATGCCCGTGACCTTGCCAACCTGCACTCCGGCAATCTCTATCGTTGCGCCTTTTTTAAGGCCCGTTATCGAGTCGAAAGACGCTGTCGCCTTTATGTAGCCGGAACCTCCGATGTCGATCTTACCCAGAGAGAAAGAGAGGTAGACCAGCGCGGCTATTCCCACGATCATAAAGACCCCGACTATCATTTCCGTCTTCTTAGCGAACATTTTAACCTCCTGAGACCAAAAAAGTCTAAAGCAGTACCGAAGTAATTACATAATCAATAACGAGAATCGAGAGCGAAGTCATGACGACCGCGTTCGTCGTTGCGCTCGATACCCCCTCTGTTGTCGCCTTTGCGTTGTAGCCGATGAAGCAAGAGATCCATGATATTAGAAAGCCGAATGCGACAGCCTTTATCAGGCCGCCGTAAATGTCGGCGAATTCCGTTGCCCTTATCATCTCTCCGAAGAACGAGCCTTCGTTTACGCCAAGCATAAGCACGCCGACGAGATAACCGCCTAAGATGCCGACGAGGTCGAAGAAGGCGGTAAGGAGCGGTAGCGAGATGAGCGCGGCGATGATCTTGGGGCTTACGATGAACTTTATAGGCTCTATGGCCATCATCTCAAGGGCCGGAACCTGATCCGTGATCTTCATTATGCCGATCTCTGCGGTAATCGCGGAACCGGCTCTGCCAGTGACCATAAGGGCGCAGAGCACAGGGCCTAGTTCGCGTATTATAGAGAGCGCGACGGCTGAACCGAGCACACCCTGTGCGCCGAACTTGCTGAGAGTATAGTAGCCCTGAAGCGCGAGAACCATGCCGGTAAAGAGCGCGGTGACGAATATGATAAGAAAAGACTTGGCCCCTATGAACTCTATCTCGGCAATAACGCGCTTGAAACGGTACGGCGGCGTTACGGCGGCCCAGAGCGCGTAGAGTATAAAGAGGCCGGCGTTGCCGAGCGTCTGCACGGTGCCGAGTGTGCCTCTGCCTATAGCTGCTATCGCTTCCATAAAATAAGATCCATGTTACCGTTGAACGGAGCAGTCTCCGTTAGTCGATTAGAATATCTTCTATAAAATATTTATTAAGACCATATCTGTAACCGAGTCCAGAGGCAGGCTCTGTTAATCTATTAGAATATCTTCTATAAAATCTTTGTCGGTCAGCGTAAAGGGTATCGGGCCGTCGGGTGAGCCCTCTACGAACTGGCGAACCTTCGGGTCAGAGCTGTTCTTTATCTCTTCGGGCGTTCCCTCGGCGATCAAGTTGCCGTAGAAAAGTATCATTATCTTGTCTGCTATGCGAAACGCGCTCTCTATGTCATGCGAGACGACTATGGAGGTAACGCCGAGCTTCTTGTTGAGGTCGAGTATCAGCTTGTCTATTACGCCAGAGGCTATGGGGTCGAGCCCTGAGGTCGGCTCGTCGTAGAAGACGACCTTGGGGTC
Organism: Pseudomonadota bacterium; assembly: GCA_015222595.1. GTDB lineage: Bacteria > Desulfobacterota > GWC2-55-46 > GWC2-55-46 > JADFVP01 > JADFVP01. The sequence continues at coordinate 4,770 of JADFVP010000052.1, read as the reverse complement.
TAAGACAATGGCGCGCGCAAGGCCCACACGTTTGGTCATGCCGCCCGAAAGCTGAGACGGCATCATGTGCTCAACGCCGCGAAGGCCGACCATCTCTAGCTTTATCTTGATGATGGTCTTTATAACGGAGTCCGACAGGCTCGTGTGCTCGCGGAGCGGAAAGGCGATGTTCTCGAAGATGTTCAAGGAGTTGAAGAGCGCCGAGCCCTGAAAGAGCATGCCCATCTTCTTTCTAAGTTCGTATATCTCTTTTCTTCCGAGCGAGGTTATGTCCTTGCCGTCGAACATAATGGAGCCGGAGTCAGGACGGCCAAGACCAACCATCTGCTTTAAGAGCGTGCTCTTTCCAGAGCCCGACCCGCCGAGCAGAACCGTGACCTTCTTCTCTTCGAAGTGGCACGAGACATTGTTCGCAGTCGTTATATGACCGAACTTGTTATTTAAATTCTCTACCCGAATCATACCGTCATATCGGTCGATGTTTTGGTTAACCTTAGTAAATTAATAGAACTTTTTTTGCCCTGTAAAACCGCACTTAAACTGGGCTTGTTCGCGCTCGAATCGAGGGCGTTGAGAGTCGAAGGAGACGCTCTCGGAAAGTAGAATCTTCCGGGGTCGATTCCGCTTTATTTTATACAGAGAGTGCCGATAAGTTCTTATAACAGGTTCTTGCAGTATCCGAGTGTCCATAGTAAGAGCGAACAGTAAACGCAGGGCGAGAAGGCCAGAGATGGCCGAAGAGATAACAGAAGACATGGCAGAAGAAATCGTACTGAAGATACCGAGCCGCGCCCGTCACCTCCACCTTATAAGGGGGGTGGCCGACAGCCTCGCCTCGGAGATGGGTTTTTCCGACCGCGAGCGCAACCGCACGGTTCTCGCACTCGATGAAGCGTGCGCCAATATAATCCGCCACAGCTGCGGCGAGAACTCTAACATTATCATCGACATAACCTTTACCGTAACTGAAGAGCTGCTGACCATTACACTTCGCGATTTCGGCAAGTGCGGCGGCGGGCTCGACATAGAAAAAATAGAGCGGGACTTAGGAGAGGTTAAGCCCGGCGGGCTAGGGGTCTGCATAATAAAGAGCGTTATGGATACCGTAGAGTATACGCCCGATCCGAAAAACGGCAACGTGCTGGTGGTAACAAAGAAGGTCTGCTAAGAGGCCCAAGTAGCCGAAGCAAACGAGCGCCTGATACATTTAACGCCGATACAATTAATAGTAAAGAGCCCGGACAGATACTCTGTCCGGGCTCTTCTTTTATTCGGTTCCGGTTACGCTCAGGCCTCTTCGATGCACTCTTTAACGGCCTTAAGAAGATCCGGCACCTCGTACGGTTTCTGCAAGAAGGCAAAACCCCTCTTCAAAATAGAGTCGAGCTGCGCCTTGTCGCCGATGTGGCCGGAGTAAAAGAGCACCGGAACGCCGGGCACGACCTGCAAAAGCTCATCAACCATCTGAAGCCCGTCTCTGCCCGGCATGACCACATCCGAGAGAATGAGGCCGAACCTTCCTTTGGCGCTCTCAAAGAGTCTGGTAGCGCTCTTCGCGTCCGCAGCCTCGGTTACCGTGTAGCCGTTCTCCCGGAGCGCTAGCGCGGTTGATCTCCGCACCCACTCATCGTCCTCGACCAAGAGCACCGTCTCGCCGGCGCCGACCGGAACGGAAGCATCAGGCGCGCCCTGATTGTAAGGGGCCCCAGCCTCCTTCGCCGTGACCAAAGTCTCCATAGAGAGGTCGGTCACGGGCAGGTAGACGGAGAACTTCGCACCGAGCCCCGGTACGCTCGACACCTCTATGGAGCCGTGCATCTCTTTTATTATACCGTAGACCACGGAGAGGCCAAGGCCCGTACCGGCCGGAGACTTGGTCGTAAAGAACGGTTCGAAGATATGGGCTACGACCTCCGGGGCCATGCCGACGCCGTCGTCCTCTACGCTCAACCTCACGTACTTACCCGGCGCCACGTCTCCGATTGACTTTGCGCTCTCCTCGGTTACCGTTACGTTCTCGGTCGAGATCTCTATCTGCCCGCCCTGCACGAGCGCGTCGGAAGCGTTGAGTATCAGGTTTGTCACCACCTGCTCCAGCCGTCCCCTGTCTCCCTCTACCGTCCAGATCCCCTCGCCAAGCACCTCCTCTATAGAAATATCAACATCTATTAAAGCGCGGAGCATACCGAGCAGCTCGCCGATGCTCTCGTTAATATCGAGTTCCACGACCTCGGGAGGCCTGCTCTCGGAGAAGATCATCAGTTGCTGAATAAGGGAGGTTCCTCGCTCGGAGGCGTACTGGATCGGTTCAAAGTACTCCTTTATAGGGCTGTCATCAGGTACCTTGGAGAGCGCCAGAGAACTGAGGCTCTTCACCACCGTCAAGATGTTATTGAAGTCGTGGGCTATTCCTCCGGCCAGCGTACCTATGGCCTCCATCTTCTGGGCCTGCAACAGCTGCGCGTAGAGCGCCTCTTTCTCCTTCTCCGCATTGTACCTCTTGGTCACGTCCCCGGCGCTCACAACAAGCTCGGTTATCTTGCCGTTGGTGGAAATAGGCCCGACGCGCGACTCGAACTTTGACACAGTACCGTCAGACCCGACATACTCGGTCTCGTACCATCCTATCTCTCCGGTCCTAAGCACACCTTCTACGCATGAGGCTATAGTGGACTTGGAATCCTCAGGAACCCAGTCGGTAATAGGCGTCCCGACAACCTGCTCCATGGTAAGGCCCGGCATGAGGCGGTTAATGTATTGAATGACGCTCTGCGTGTTGATTATCATTATGAAATCATTTGAGTTGTCGGCAATCTGCTGCCACCTCTCCTCGCTCTCTTTAAGCGCCTCCTCGGCCCTCTTGCGCTCGGTTATGTCCTGGGTAATGCCTATTGCGCTTATCGGCGCCCCACTGTCGTCACGATTCAGTTCCGCCTTCTCCCTGACCCACTTCACCTCATTGTCTATCAGGAGCCTGTGTTCAATATCGTACGGCTTGCCATCTACGGCGGCGCTCCACTCTTTACCGACATAAGCTCTGTCTTCAGGATGCACTACTTCTATAAAACCTTCGTAAGTCATCGGGATTCCTTCGGGAACACCGAATATCCTGTGGTTTTCGGCAGACCAGACAAGGTTGTTCTCTACCAGGTCAAGGTACCAGCTTCCAATGTGCGCTACCTCCTGCGCCTTTACGAGGTTGGTTTCGCTGGCTTGCAGCGCCTTCTCGGCCCGCTTACGCTCTATTATTCCAGCCAGGGTGTTGGCAGCCATAGTAAAAAACTGCTCCTCCTCGTCCACCCTTTTATGCCCTTCAGGAACATATATATTTATCACCCCGAGCACCTCATCACCCAGAAGTATGGGGACGCAGTAATGGCCATGCGGGGTCATACCCTCGTACCGGTTATCATGTTCGTCACTTATACGTTCCGCAAAGACGGTCGTGCGGCCGGAGGCCGCCCGCCCGCAGAGGCATCTTCCGAACGGAAGAGAGTCACACATTTTAAGCAGAGAGCCTGAAAGCCCATACTGCACCTCCAGCTTGAGCGAATCACCACTACCTTCAACAAGAAAGATAGCGCCTTTTCTCAACATCGAAAAGAGCGGTACGGAAAGAATGGAGTCGAGGGCCTGTTCGAGCATCTTATTGAGCGGTATCTCTTCAAGAGAGGTCTGCAGGATCGAACTTATAACACGCTGAATATGGTAATTCCGGGCTATCTCCTCCTCGGCCCGCTTGCGCTCGGTGATGTCGCGCACCGTCGTCTGAAGTACCACTGCCCCGTCGAGCTGCATCGGAGTAAGAAGCACCTCGGCCGGAAAGAGTTCCCCGTCGGCCCTCCGGTGGGTCCACTCGAAGATGTTGCGCCCCTCTTTGAAGGCAATAGCGATCTCGGCGGCCGCCGCCTCGACCGAGTCCCGTCCGTCGGGCTGCGTCGGAGGAGACCAGTCATCCGGGTTGGTGCCGAGCAGCCCTTCGCGGCTGGTGTAGCCCATCATCTGCATGGCGGCATCGTTAAAGTCGATAACCCCGCTCTCCCCTATGATGGAGAGGGCGTCGCTAGACGACTCGAAGATCGTGCGGAACTTCTCTTCGGCCTCCTTGAGCTTCTTCGTGCGCAACTCGACCTTCTTCTCAAGGCTCTCCTTAAGTCTCCGAAGCTCCTCTTCATCTCTCTTGCGCTTGGTTATGTCGCGGTCTATGCCACTATAGCCCCTGAAGCTGCCGGAGCTGTCGAAGACCGGAACCCCGCTCGTCTCCAACACAATGGTCGAGCCGTCCTTGGCCCTATTGTTGTTCTGCAGGTACCTGAAACTCTTTCTTTCTTCGGCTATAGGCTCAAAGATGCCCCGTACCCTCTCGGCCTCCTCCGACTCCATGAAATCGAAAGGGGTTTTGCCAAGGACTTCCTCAACCTCGTAGCCGAGAACCTCACGCACCTTGGGGCTCGCGTAGGTATAGACACTCGACTTATCCACCACCCAGACCCAGTCGCTTGTCGCCTCAACTAGCCCCCTGAAGCGCTCCTTCTCTTCCTGCAAATCCTCCTCGGTCCTCTTGCGCTCGGTTATGTCGCGAATTACGGTCTGTATCGCAGGCTCGCCTTTGTAAGTAAAGACCACGCCGGTCGACTCGCCCCAGAACTCGGTGCCGTCGAGGCGGAGTAACCTCTGGACTATCGTCCTCTTGCTGTCTTTTCCGGCCTTGTAATCTTCTAACGCCCCGCCGATTATACCCATCACCCTCTCGCGGTCGTCCGGGTGGAT
>JADFVP010000003.1 GCA_015222595.1 Pseudomonadota bacterium | reverse complement strand
TGGCTGGAGCGTTTTCTCCACGACTATGAAGGTACGGTCGTGGCCGTTACGCATGACCGCTATTTTCTCGATAATGTTGCAGGATGGATTCTGGAGTTAGACCGTGGCCGTGGCATTCCGTACGAGGGGAATTATTCTTCATGGCTGGAGCAGAAAGAGAAGCGTCTGGCTGTTGAGGAGAAGCAGGAGAGTTCACGCCAGAGAGCGATCAGGCACGAATTGGAGTGGGTGCGGGCCGGCACTAAAGGCAGGCACGCTAAATCCAAGGCGCGCTTAAGAGCCTTTGACGAACTCGCCGGAGCGGAGGTGCAGAAACGGAATGAAACAAAGCAGATCTTCATTCCGGTGAGCGAGCGCCTCGGAGACCTGGTGATCGAAGCGGAAAATCTTTGCAAGGGTTTTGGTGATACCGAACTGATCGATGGCATGAACTTCAATCTGCCCAGAGGTGGAATAATCGGCATTATCGGCCCAAACGGTGCAGGTAAAACAACGCTCTTTAGAATGCTGACGGGTTCTGAGAAGGCGGACTCCGGAGTACTCAGAATCGGCGAGACGGTGCAGCTTGCCCATGTGGACCAGTCACGCGATGCGCTTGATCCCGATAAGACCGTATGGGAGGAGATTTCCGGAGGCCATGAGACCATCTTTCTTGATAAGGTTGAGATACCAAGCCGCGCCTATTGCGGCCGTTTCAATTTCAAGGGGGGCGACCAGCAGAAGAAGGTTGCAACTCTTTCGGGCGGTGAACGAAATCGCGTACATCTGGCCAAGATGCTGAAATCCGGCGGTAATGTATTGCTGCTTGACGAGCCGACAAATGATCTTGATGTAGAGACACTGAGAGCACTGGAGGAGGCGCTGCTCGATTTCGCCGGTTGCGCAGTGATTATCAGCCATGACCGCTGGTTCTTGGATCGCGTTGCCACGCATATTCTAGCCTTTGAAGGAGAGGGCCGTGTCGAATGGTTCGAAGGGAACTTTGCCGACTATGAAGAGGATAAGAAAAAGCGTCTTGGCACGGATGCGCTCCAGCCGCACCGGATGAAATATAAAAAGCTGGTATGACCCGGCTTCACCACTGTGATCGTATTGGGCTTCCCTTCGCTTTCGAAGACGTACTGATATTGCGCTCTGAGGCAGTAGCTACGTCTTATGGGTCAGAAAGGCATTTAGCAGGGAGCAAGGGCGTTTCTCCCCCACTTCAAGGGTACTTTCTAAAGTCCGTACTTGTTAGCCCGACCTCAGCACACAACAGCTCTGCCGGAAATTGACGCACTTGAAATAGCCTTTCAGGGGCTGGTCAGGAAGCCGCGCGCCGTTATCTCTGCACCTCCACTCAAAAGCAGGATCCATCTGGTATAATTAGTATGTAAGCTCAATTCATAAAAACTGATAGTGGGCAGTATGATGACGGATTATCTAGTAGTTCATTTAATCTTGATACTGACTGTAGCATGGGTTCTAGGAAGCCTATTCTACCGTTGGGGTCTGCCCGTCATCCTCGGAGAGCTTGTAGCCGGGCTCATACTCGGCCCCACGCTTCTTGGTATTATAAGTTGGTCAGAGCCGATAAAACTGATGGCAGAGCTGGGGATCTTCTTCCTTATCTTTTTCTCCGGCATGGAGATGGACCCGGAAGAGCTTCTTGAGCACATGAAACCAGCACTTCTGGTAGCTGTCGGCGGTTTCGCATTGCCCTTTTTTCTGGGCTATATATCCACCAGAGCTTTTGGCGGGACACAGTACCAGTCGCTTTTTATGGGCATGGGCCTCGCTATTACTTCTCTGGCGGTGCAGGCCAGAATGCTCACTGACATGCAGATACACAAGAGCCAGATAGGCCATATAATAATAGGCGCCGCAATAGCCGATGATATACTGGCACTCATGACGCTATCCCTTCTTCTCGGCCTTGCACAGAGCGGAAACCTAGATGTACTGAACATACTGTTCGTTCTCTTTAAGGTCGGAGCCTTTTTTGCGGTTGTAATCGTTGTAAGCCATTACTTGTTGGGAAACCTAGACCTCCGTTTTGACCCCAAGGGCCCCAGAGCATTCACCTTTGCACTTCTCGTAGCTCTTGTGCTCGGCTACTGCGCCGAACTGGCAGGCCTTCACCTTGTAATAGGGGCCTTCGTGGCCGGACAGTTCGTAAGAAAACTGGTAAGAGACCCGAAAGTCTTCGAAGTAATACGCGACAGGTTTTACGGCCTGAGCTACGGTTTCTTGGCCCCTATATTCTTTGTCTCTCTCTCTTTCCATATACACCTACAGCTAGATCTCTCGCTCTGGATCTTTACAGCGGTTATCACTATCATGGCGATAATCGGCAAGCTTGTAGGCTGCACCGCTGGAGGGATTGTGGGCGGGCGTACTTTCTGGGAGTCGAGTACCATAGCTTTTGGTATGAACGGTAGAGGTGCCATTGAGCTTGTGATCGCCGTGGTGGTGGTGAATTTGAGCGACCAGCTTATGGCTTCGGGAAGCATTACGGAGCCTCTTCTGACAAATGAGCAGTTCTCCGCGCTTATTCTTATGGCCTTCATCACCACACTCATTTCCCCCATATCTCTAAAGTGGATTATGAAAAAGGGCTGTAGTGCAGACAAACATACCGAAGTCTGCAAAGTGTGGGACAAACAACAGCACAGATAGAGGTAGAGGCATGGGTCTGTGGCTGGAAAGCGTTTATGCCATTATTATCTCGTACCGAGAAGGAAATCGAAAATAGTCTTATAGGCTGGGTATAGCGAAGTGACAGCAAGCAGTATCGATCATTCTTCCGGTACTTCTCAGTTCTTCGATATTCCTGAAAGTGCGTCTTTGCAGGTGTACCTCACGCCAGGTCTATCAGTAGAAATTCGCTCTCCGGTTCGTCCGCTTCTTCAGGCACCTCCATTTCGAGTTCCTCTTCGCTAACGGCGCAGCCGTCGCCCGGCCCTAGCGCATGTCCGTTTACACTCAAATTTCCGCTCACCACCTGAATCCACTGGTGCCGATTTTTCTTTTTAGCAAGATAGTTGCACCGCTCGCCACAGCCGAGCGTGCAGGTGTAGAGGTCTACGTCCTGATGGATACTGAGAGAGCCCGCTCTGCCGTCGCGTGAAGCTATCAAGCAGAGTTCGTTCTCGGTGCAGAGCCCCGCGTACTCGATCTGGTCGTAACCCGGCGTAAGGTTCTCCTTCTCCGGAGTTATCCAGATCTGGAGAAAGTGTACCTCTTCAGATTCCGAACTGTTCTTTTCGCTGTGCGTTATACCGGTTCCGGCACTCATGCGTTGTACCTCGCCCTTGCGAATAACAGTGCCGTTTCCTGTGCTGTCGGAGTGTGCGAGCGCGCCCTTTATTACGTACGAGAGTATTTCCATATTGGCGTGCGGGTGGGTGCCAAAGCCGTTGCCGGGCGCTACGCGGTCTTCGTTTATTACGCGCAGAGCTCTGAAGCCGTTGTGCTCCGGTGCGTAGTACGTGCCGAAGGAGAAGGTATGGTAGGTGTCGAGCCAGCCGTGGTCTGCGTGCCCGCGCTCATCGGCCCTTCTTATCTTTATCACCTCAACCTCTTCTATTATTTATTGGTCTGCATGCTTGTAAGGGTATGTTAAATTTTAGCACTCTTTGGCAGAGTGTCAATTTAGGCGCACGATTAAACTGGCCAACCCCGTTATCTTGACACCTGTGGTTATCAAAACTATAATATAGGTATATGACGAAGTGAGAGTAGAACCGAACTGGAGGTAGTACCAATATGAATTATGTAAAAACAGCGGCGCTGCTCGGGCTTTTGACGGCGCTCTTTGTCTTTATAGGCAACATGCTCGGCGGACGGCAGGGTGCGATAATTGCGCTCGTTATAGCAGCGGCAATGAACTTTTTCAGCTACTGGTTCAGCGACAAGATAGTGCTGAAGATCTATAAGGCTAAAGCTGTAGATGAGGCGAGTGCCCCGGAGCTTTACTCTGTTGTCAGAGAGCTTACGATAAGGGCCGGTCTTCCGATGCCGAAGGTCTATATAATGGAGAACGAGACGCCTAACGCCTTTGCAACGGGCCGCAACCCGTCGCACGCGGCTGTGGCGGTTACTTCCGGGATCCAGAAGATACTTACCAGAGACGAGCTTCGAGGCGTTATCGGCCATGAGCTTGCCCATATCAGTAACCGCGATATTTTGATTTCCACGCTCGCGGCGACCATTGCCGGGGCTATAAGTTACTTGGCGCACATGGCGTACTTTGCCTCGCTCTTTGGCGGCAGGGATAACGATCGGGGAAGCAACCCGTTTGTGCTGATAGCGATGATGATAGTGGCGCCGATGGCGGCAATGGTCATTCAGATGGCCATTTCGCGCTCAAGGGAGTATGCGGCAGACAGGCTTGGGGCCGAGTACGCGGGGTCATCGCACGCGCTCGCCGGAGCGCTGCGCAAGCTCGAAAATTTTAATAAGGTGGCTCCAATGCACGTTGTCTCCGACGACGTCTCGAAGGCGACGGCCCACCTCTTTATCGTCAGTCCGCTCTTCGGGGGCGGGTCCATGCGTAAACTCTTCAGCACCCACCCGCCTATGGAAGAGAGGATAAGAAGACTCGAAGCAATGACCTTGAACGGTTAGTTGGCTGGACCGGTAAGCCCGAAGTGCCCGACATAAAAGAGGGCAAAAAAGAAAGAGCGAGAAAGTGAACGGCCCCGGTTCGTATACTACGAACCGGGGCCGTTCTGTATTATATAAAAGCTCTTTAAGAGTATTATGAAAAAAGTGCGGGGCATAGAGTCTGTTACGGCTGAACTTTATTATGAAAGGAGAAAACTCTTGATGGCCGCAACGTCGGACTCTTTGATCTCAAGAAAGCGGATACCGTAGAGGCCGAGGGTTTGTCTCCGCATGTTCTGCGGTACCTCTGCGCCTTCGCCCGGCACTTTGGACTTTGTTTCAGCCGGCTCGCTCCGTACTATCTCGGCCAGCACCTTAACCCGCTCTCCGGCCCCGGGCAGACGAAACGAGTAGTCGAGCAGCGCGCCAAGAGGCAGTAGCTGACTCGTCTCTAACAGCGCTCCCGTAAGGCTCATATTGAGCGTGTTGCAGAGAAACGGCCTCGTGGCCGTACCTGTCTGGGGCGTGCTGTTTATCTCGCCGATGATCTTTAGGTCGTGCCTTTCGGCCCTGTTCAAGTTTTCCATGTCTGCTTTCTATCCTTTATGTTGTAAGTCTGCCTGATACTTGTCTATTCGGTAAAGTCGGTTCTTAACTTAAGCCATCTTTGCGCGCTTGAGTTGGGCCGATTTCTTTGATAGACTCACCATTGGCGAACATTACTTTACAGGAGATTTTGCTATGCGAGTTTTTTCCAGATTCAACTTCAAGCGACAGGCCATGATAGTTGCGCTGCTCGGCGCTTTGTCTATTTACGGTTGCGCTACAGAGCCGGGCGACAGTGGCGTACAGGGGAGCCAGGGCGGAGGTACGGTAGACGGCACCGCTACGCAGCCGAGTACGGACTCCGGCAAGCTCCACTTCGACTCCGGGATATCCAACCTGTACCAGAAGAATTACGACGGGGCTATAGAGGAGTTCGAGAAGAGTCTTAAGTACAACCCGCACAGCCCGTCTACGCTCAATAATATCGGTTTTGCCTGGTTCGATAAGGGAGATATGGATAAGGCCATAGAGTATCATGCGCGCGCTCTTGAGGCCGACTCCGAGTTTCCCAACGCCTACTACGGTCTCGCGCTGGCGCTCGAGAGCAAAGGTAATGTAGACGGGGCCATAAAGAACTGGCAAGAGTTTTTAAGCCGCACCGAGCCCGGAAGCAAGTGGGCTCAGAAGGCCGAGACCCATATAGAGGTACTCAAGAACGGGCCTGAAAAGGCCCCGGCAAAGGAGCCCGAAAAGGCGCCTGGAAATTAGGAAGAGGCCGACAAGAAGTAGGTTTTTTTTAGGTATAAAATGAACCGGGCCGGTAGAGTACACTCTACCGGCCCGAAGCTATTTCTGCTTTAATTTTTTTTCGCCCCGACCGTGCTGTCGTGGAGCCGTCCGGCTCTATACTTTTTAGAAGCTGGCTTCTAAACACACCCGGCCCCGAATTGGACCGCTTAGCGCGTGAAGGGATTTTTTATCATGATGGTCTCGTTGCGCGCAGCGCCTACAGAGAGCATTACCGCCTTTATTCCGGAGAGTTCTTCAAGCCGCCTGATATACTCCTGCGCCTTTTTCGGGAGCTTTTCGAACTTCTTTATCTTGGTGGTATCTTCGAACCAGCCTTCATGTATCTCGTATATCGGCGTACAGAGTTCGAGCATAGCGGCGTCGGCCGGGAAGTCGGTTATCTTTTTGCCCTTGTACTTGTAGCCGATGCAGACCTTGAGCTTCTTTAGGTTGTCTAGCACATCGAGCTTGGTTATGACTAGCCCGTCGAGCCCGTTTATCCGTGCTGCGTAGCGGAGCGCAAGAGCGTCGAACCAGCCGACCCTGCGGGGCCTGCCCGTGGTGGCGCCGTACTCTCCGCCGTGCTCCCTAAGCCTGTCGGCCTCTTTGCCGTCGAGTTCCGTCGGAAAGGGCCCTTCTCCGACCCTTGTGGTGTACGCCTTGGTAATGCCTATGGCCTTGTCCAGGCGTGTAGGGCCGATGCCCGTGCCGACCGAGGCTGCCCCTGCCGTCGTGTTGCTCGACGTTACGTACGGGTACGTGCCGTGGTCTATGTCCAGAAGTGTGCCCTGCGCGCCTTCGAAGAGTATCTTCTTCTTCGCGTTCATCGCCGTATAGAGGTAGTGCGAGGTATCTATTATATAGGGGGCGATCTTTTCGGCTATCGCCATGTAGGTGTGGTAGACCTCGTGTACCTCGAAGCCGACCTGATGGAGCACGTTCTGTATGTAGTGGTTCTTCTCTGTGATGTTGCGCTTTAATTTCTCTCTAAAGAGGTTCTCGTCGAGCAGGTCGCCGCACTTTATGCCCGTACGCGCTGCTTTGTCTTCGTAAGCGGGTCCGATGCCGCGTCCGGTAGTGCCGATCTTTTGATCGCCCTTCAGCCGCTCTTTCGAGATGTCCAGCCGTTTGTGGTACGGCATAATGAGGTGCGCGTTCTTGCTTATATGGAGGTTCTTTCCGTTGAAGATACCCTTCTCTTCAAGTACCTCTATCTCGCCGAGCAGAACCTCTGGGTCTACGACAACTCCGTCGCCTATTACGCAGGCCTTGTTCTCGTGGAGTATGCCAGAGGGCATAAGGTGGAAGACGTACTTCTCGTCATTTACTATAACCGTGTGCCCGGCGTTGTTTCCGCCCTGAAAGCGCACCACGATGTCGGCGTTCTTGGTCAGTATGTCGACAATCTTGCCTTTGCCCTCGTCGCCCCACTGCGCGCCGACTATAACTATGTTCTTTGCCATCCGTTGCTGCTCCGTATCTGTTGTCTCTAAGAGTTCTGGGCGTCGAGCGCCGCCACGATGTTCTCTACATCGAAGGCGAAACCGGTTGCCGAGGCGCTGTGCCCGTACTGCTCAAGTAGATTGTCGTACCGTCCGCCCGAAAGAATAGCGGAGCCGACTCCCGAGGCGAAACCCTCGAAGATAGTGCCGGTGTAGTAGTCGAAGCCGCGCACTTCGCCAAGGTCTATCGTAACGTTCTCGGCGTGGCCGCGCTCGCAAACGAGCGAGTAGACGCGAGAGAGGTTGTCGAGCACCGCTTCTGCCGGGCTGCCCTTTACCATCTCTTTAGCGCGTTCAATTACTTCGCCCTCTCCGTAGAAGGTCGTAAGGGCGATCAATAGCTCTTTGTCGGCTTTAGAGATTGCGGAGCCTTCGAGCAGTATGGAAAGTTCCGAAGAGTCCTTTATCGCGATGGCCTCTTTTATGTCCGAGGCTTCCTCTTCGGTTACTCCTAAGTTGTCGAGTATGGTGCGAAGAAAGGCCACGTCGCCAATGTCTACCATAAAACTTTTTAGTCCCAGCGCCTTTAGCGACTGTATGGCCATGGAGATCATGTCGGCATCGGCCTCCGGGGTAGTCTTTGTGCTGAAGTGCTCTGCGCCGATCTGCTGTATTTCGCGGCTCTTGGAGTTCTGTGCTCCGGGATAGCGAACCACGCTCTGGTTATAGCAGAGTTTGATCGGAAAAGGGTATTTTCTCATCCGTGTGGCCACTACGCGCGCTATCTGCGCCGTGGTGTCGGGCCGCATAGCGACTACGCGGGCGGTGGACGGATCGATAAACTTTATCGCCTGGTCCTGAAGCCCACGGCCCATGCCGAGCGAGAGAACGTCTACGTACTCGAGCATCGGAGTGCGAATGGACTCAAAACCGTTGTCGGCAAAGACGGGCAGAACCTTCGACTCTATCTCCGAAATCTTGCGCGCCTCATCGGGCAGTATGTCGCGCACACCCTGAGGCAGTGATATTGTAGGACGGTTGCTCATTGTATTCTCTCTTTTCTTCTCTGTGAGCTAATATCGAGCTAAAAAACTCTGTTACAGCTTCTGCTGTTTTGTGTGCCAGAGCAGGGCCGTGTCGTTAGAGTAGAGCCGTGTCGCTAGAGCAGGGCCGTAACACCAAGCGTCGGCCTCGAACAGTAAGCTGTCCCGAACACAAGTCGCAACCCTAAAGCAGACCGGTTCCGAGAATCGGTCCCAAACAGTAGTCAGCCCGCTGCTAAAACCCGGCCCCCAAAATTGGCCCCAAGGCCTAGAGGGTGATGGTCTTGGCAGAGAGCATGTGCGGCAGCGCCATTACCTTTTCGACAATATCGGCGGTAAGGGGCGTGTCTATGTTCCAGATGCTTACGGCCTCGCCTCCCACGGTTCCGCGCCCAAGGTGGAGCTGGGCGATGTTTACGGAGTTCTCTGCGAGCAGCGTGCCGAGGTCGCCAATAACGCCGGGTACGTCTTCATTCTTAACGAAGAGCAGGTTGCCTTCGGGCCGTGCGTCCAAGAAGAACTCGTCTATCTTTACGATGCGCGGCTCGCTCTTGCCAAAGAGTGCGCCCTCTACTACACTTTCGGTTTCTTTCGTCTTGACTTTAATCGTAATGGCGCTGGTAAAGTCTGTGGAGCGCGAACTCTTCACCTCTACGACCTTTATACCGCGCTCCTTTGCAACGAACGGGGCGTTTACGAAGTTTACGCTCAGATCCAGCACCTGGTCGAGAAGTCCCTTTATGCATGCGATAGTAACGGGCGCGATGTCGTAATCGACGACCTCGCCGGAGTACTCTACCGTTATCTCCTCTACGCCGCCCTTCAGTGTCTGGCCCTGAAAACTTCCGAGCGCTTCGCCGAGGCTGATGTAGGGGCCAAGCGAAGCGAGAAGCTCAGCCGGAACCGAAGGCACGTTCAGAGCGTTCCGCACCGTGCCGTTAATGAGATAGTCCGAGATCTGCTCGGCAATGGCTATGGCCACGTTCTCTTGCGCTTCGTGAGTCGATGCGCCAAGGTGCGGGGTGAGAATTATCTCGTCGCGCTCGAGCACGGGGTTGCCTGCCGTGGTCGGCTCGGTCTCGAAGACGTCGAGCGCAGCTCCCGCTACGGTTCCGTCCTCTATGGCCGCTACAAGGTCGGCCTCGTTCACTATGCCGCCGCGCGCGCAGTTAATAAGGCGCACGCCCTTCTTCATCTTGGCAAACGCTTCGGTGCCAATCATGTTGCGGGTCTCCGGGGTTACCGGCATGTGGACGGAGATGAAGTCGCTCTTTGCAAACAGCTCGTCTTTGTCAACGAGCGTTATGCCCATCTTGTCGGCTGCCTCGGTGGAGATGTACGGGTCGAAGGCCAGAACGTTCATCCTGAGCCCTATTGCGCGAGAGGCCACGATGGAGCCGATGTTGCCGACGCCGAGAATTCCGAGCGTCTTTGCAGTAAGCTCAGTGCCCTGAAAACGCTTCTTCTCCCACTTGCCTTCTCTCATCGATGCGGTCGCCTGCGGAATGTTGCGCGCAAGAGCCATCATCATGGCTACAGCGTGCTCCGCCGTTGTGGTTGTGTTTCCGCCCGGCGTGTTCATTACGATAACGCCCTTTTGCGTAGCCATGTCGGAGTCTATGTTGTCTACTCCGATTCCCGCTCTGCCTATGACCTTCAGGTTCGTGGCGGCTTCTAGTATCTCGGCCGTCACGGTCGTGGAGCTTCTGATGGCTAATCCGTGATACTCGCCGATCTTTGCCTTCAGCTCTTCGGGAGTCATGCCCGTTATTACATCGCACTCTATCTCAGGGTGCGAGTTGAATATCTCTGTTGCTTTTGCCGACATTGAGTCGCTTATAAGTACTTTTACTTTCATGCTACAGACCCTCTGCTAAGATCGCTTCCGCTGCCGCTACTCCGGCGCCGAGCGTTACGTTGTGGCCGAACTTTTTGAGCGCCATCTCTATTGCGCTGATGGCGATTATGGTATCGAATGTGTCTACGTAGCCGAGGTGCGCTATGCGGATTATCTTGCCCTTAAGGTGGTCCTGACCGCCTGCGAGCGTTACGCCGACGCCGTCGCGTATGTATTTGACGAACTTGCCGCCGTCTATGCCCTCTGGCAAGAATGCGCCGGTTGCCGCATCGGACGGGTTCCGAGGAGCCAGAAGCTCAAGGCCTAAAGCAACGCAGGCTGCGCGCGTTGCACGTGCGAGTCTGTTGTGCCTTGCGAAGACGTTTTCGAGGCCTTCCTCTTTTAACATTTTCATCGACTCAAGAAGCCCCGTAATCAGCGTTGTCGCCGGAGTGTAAGCCGAGGTGTCGTTAGCAAGGTTCTTTCTCTCTTTTGCAAAGTCGAAGTAGAACCTCGGGCAGGTGGAAGTCTCGTTGAACTTCCAGGCCTTTTCGCTAAGCGCGGCAAAGGCGAGCCCCGGAGGCAGCATCATCGCCTTCTGCGAGCCCGAAAGCAGAATATCTATGCCCCAGTCGTCCATCGGCACGTCGAAAACACCAACAGCCGTAATGCCGTCCACTATCGTCAGGCAGTCGCGATCCTTAGTAAGGGCGGCTATCTCTTTAACCGGGTGCGTCGCAGTCGTAGAGGTTTCAGAAGCCTGCACCAGCACGGCGCGAGTCTTTGGATTGTCGTTAAGCAGCTTTTCTACTTCGGCAATATCTACGGCGTGGCCCCACTCTACCTTGATCCAGTGAACCTTCAGGCCGTAGGCTTCGGATATCTTGCCCCACCGTTCGCCGAACTTGCCGCCGTTAATGGCGATTACTTCGTCGCCCGGGCTGAGCGTGTTGGTTATCGACCCTTCCATTGCGCCGGTTCCCGAAGCTGCGAGAATAAGGACTTCCATCTTAGTCTGAAAGAGGTACTTTAACAGTGAAGCGGCCTCTTTGAAGATAGCCGAAAACTGGGGGGTTCTGTGGTGGATAATCGGTGCTGCCATTGCGAGCAGTGCGGACTCGGGCACAGGGGTCGGGCCCGGAGCCAAAAGATACTTTTTCTGCATAATAAGAAACTTCCTCCTTAGTCGGTCTTTATATTTTTTGTTCGTTTTTGGTGTACGTATTTTTTCGATTTTTTCATGGAAACAGACCAGTTATAGTAACTCAAGAGGGGGGATGTGTCAAGCAGCTTGCGGTGCTGCCCGCACGGGGAGTAATAGGTGTATATAGGGCTTGATTTGGTCTTTTTTTAATTTTTGGTAGGTTGGGTAGAGCGGAGCAAAACCCAACGGTTCTTTCGTTAGCGGCACCATTCTGCCGCTTGTAACCTCTTTTGGTGGGCACTGCCAACAAAACAAAAGCAAACCCCCTATGGCAGAGTCGTTATATAAAGTTTTGCGCCGGGTCAGCTTCCCGGCTTAGTAGAGGCTTGTGCTGGCCCATACGATATACTATACTTCTTTTGTGAACCGCTTAAGTAAATTCTTTCCTTTACTGATCGTTCTCCTCGGTTTCTGGCTCTGGGCAGGAGCGCTTGAGGCTGGCTTTGCGCTCGACGACAGAACTTATATCCTCGACAACTTAGCTGTGCGCACACTTAGCGGCACGCCGCTATCGGCTCCGCGCTTTATCGGATACCTCTCCTTCGCGTTAAATTATACGGTCGGGGGCTTCGTTGCCTTCGATTACCACCTCTTAAACGTCGTTATTCACCTTGCAAACTCTCTTCTCGTTTTCTACATTTTGAAGGCCTCATTTGCAAGGCCGCAAAGTGGCGAACTGAGCGGTACAGAACCTCAAAGTACAGACAAAAAAAGTCTCCAGGCGACTTTCGCTTTCGTAACGGCGCTAATATTTATGGCTCATCCCGTACAAACGCAGGCTGTTACGTACTTGAGCCAGCGCTTCACTTCTCTTGCCGCACTCTTCTATCTAGCAGCCCTGCTCCTCTTTATAAAGGGGCGTATATCAGATATGTCGGAAGAGAGAAAAGGCGGAACATTTTATTATTTCTTCTGCGTCGTTTCCACACTTCTTGCTATGAAAACAAAGGAGATAGCCTTTACCCTGCCCTTTGCCATCTTGCTCTACGATATGATATTTTTCAGGGGTATACGACGAAGCATGAGGGTCTACCTTCCGCTCGGACTGACACTGATTACCATACCGGCCTCTTTCCTTGTGGTGTCGCAGAATTTGGGAGGCATCGACCTTGTTTCGGAGGTAACCCGCACAAAACTTGTAGAAGCTGGCAACATACCGAGAACGACATATCTGTTTACCGAGCTTAGTGTCATTGTCGAGTATATAAGGCTGTTGTTCTACCCATCAAACCTTCGCTTTTATTACGATTTTCCCGTAAGCGAAACATTTTTTAACGTACGCACGCTCTTAAGCCTCTCATTTCTCCTGGGCGTGCTCTCTGCAGGCGTACTTATTCTAAAAAGGGCGCTGAGGTCGCACTCAGACGGACAGTGCGCCGGTACGTTCGGCCTTGTAGCCGCCTTTGGAATATTCTTCTTTTTTCTGGCGCTCTCGGTTGAATCCTCGGTTGTTCCGATAAAAGACGTTATCTTCGAGCACAGGCTCTATCTGCCGGGCTTCGGCCTTATCGCCGCCTTTACATCCGGGATTTTTTATCTATCCATAACGGTATTTCGGGGTTCGGAGCAAAAAGCTTCCGTTGTCGCTCTGTGCCTATGCATCTCCTTTGCCGTCGTGCCACTGGGGGCCGCGCTTAAAGCAAGAAACAGTACATGGAAGGATCCGCTGGTCTTTATAAGCGACAATATCGAGAAGAGCCCCGATCTGGCGCATCTCTATTATATACGAGGAATGATATTTCTTGAAAGAGGGGGGCTGAAAGAGAGTATAGCCGATAATACGCGGGCGTTAGAACTCGACCCAAGGCACTTTTTGGCCCTTAATAACCGTGGTACGGCATATCTGCTCTCAGGGCTTAACAAGAAAGGTCTGGAAGATCTCACGCGTGCCTTGCAGATATACCCCGGGCACTTCGACTCATTAATAAATCGTGCGTTACTGCACGCAAGAATGGGTCTTGCAGATTCGGCGCTTATTGACCTTGAGAGAGCCTATGGGCTGGCCCCGGGCAAGACACGTCAGACTTATGATGAGTGGATATCTGTGGAACTCGCCCCGGTCTGCGATAAAGCCCGGGCGGGCAGGCCCAAAGGGTGTACGATAATTGAACGGATAGAGCAGGATTTGTAGGTTGCAGTTTGCGCTGTTTATATTGAGCGCGGAGCTTTCGCTCATTTTACTGAGCGCGAGCCGCAAAGTCGTGTTGTTTTTTTAGTCTTTGCAGTCTTTGTGGGGTGGGCAGTGCCCACCCCACAAGGGCCTATCTATGCTTTACGGCCTTTACGATAAGCATCTCGCCGTTGAGTATCTCGTCGGAGAGCATGAACCTGGCAAGCCGACTGCTGACTTTGTCCGCTTCTTTGTCCCTGCATCCTTTATAAGCCTTGTAGACCATTCTTCTTAGCAGAGGCTTCAGGAGCCTGGTGAAGAGCTTGCCGCTATGGTACTGGGCCACGAATATCTCTTCTATCTCCAAGTTGTGGCTTCGGCAGAAGTAGTCGAGTTGAGGCAGCGGTATGCTTGAGACATGGAGCATAAAGTTGTGGGGTCTCTCGACGGGAAGCGGTGCGGGTTCGAGTATGTCGCTGATACCCGTGAAAAAGTAGTGGAACCGGTTTTTTAGCCTGCAAACATTGGGGGTGCTAAGGTACAGCGTGCCTCCGGGCTTGAGCACCCTCGACAGCTCGCTGACCACATTGTAGGGGTTGAAAGCATGCTCAATCCCCTCGATACACAGGCAGTAATCGAAGGTGTCGTCTTCGTAGTCGATGCGATTGTTAAGGTCGGCTTTTTGGAACTTCGCACTATCTAACTGAAAACGGCTCGGGTCGATATCCGCCCCGTAGGCATCAAATCCCTTTTCCTGAAAATACTTCAGAAGCACTCCGGAGCCGCAGGGTACGTCTAGTATCTTCCCCGGAGTCTCTTTCCCGGCTATTTCCATTATTTTTTTGTGTATTCGCTTGACGTCCATGTCTCTACCCTACTCTTGCATTCCTCATGTTGCTTCGCGCACCTTTCGGTGTTTATATTAAGCACAGCTTGCGCTTGTTTCTATTGAGCGCATGGCTTAAAGCCATATTAATCTTCGCTGGGTGCGGTCTTTTCTGGTGGGCTGCGCCCACCAGTATTGCCGCTACGCAGTAGCTATTCGTCTTTTAGGTCGCGGGCCATCAGCTCGTAAACGGCAGCTTCGGGCGGGGTATTGCCCGAGAGCACTGCACAGACCGCTTTGGTTATCGGCATGGATATATTGTGCTTGTCGGCAAGTGCGGAGACAGCAACCGAGGTCTTAACGCCCTCTGCAACGGTGTTGGTCGTCTCTATTATCTCGTCGAGCGTGATGCCAGAACCTAATGAAAAGCCGACGGAGTAGTTTCTGCTCTGCGGCCCCGTGCAGGTGAGCACTAGGTCGCCAAGGCCGGAAAGACCGCTGAAGGTCTTGGTCTCTGCTCCGAGCGCAACGCCTAAGCGGGTCATCTCGGCGAGCCCTCTTGTGATTAGTGCGGCGCGCGCATTGTGGCCTAGCGGCAGCCCGTCGGAGATGCCAGAAGCGATAGCGATTACGTTCTTGAGCGCACCGCCGAACTCGACGCCTACCATGTCTGAGTTGGTGTAGACCCTGAAGTGCTTGTCGCTAAAGAGTTCCTGCGCTCTCTTTGCGGTTTGTTCTGAATTCGATGCTGCGACTATGGCGGTCGGCAGCTTTCTGCCTACTTCGCGCGCAAAGGTCGGCCCTGATAGGACCGCGACCCGTTCGGGCGAGCCGGGCACCTCGGTCAGTATCTCGGACGGTCGCCTCAGAGTCTCCTGCTCGACCCCTTTGGTGGCGCTTATAACGGGGGTGTCACTTGAGATGAAGGAAGAGGCGCGCCCGATTATATCGGCAAGGCCGTGGGTCGGTACGGCGCTGACTACAACGTCGGCGCCTTCTAAAGCCTCTTCGATTCCGCCGGAGCCTCTTAGAGAGAGCGGCAGCTGAACGCGCGGCAGAAAGAGCTTGTTCTCGTGGTCTCTATTTATAGTCCCGGCAACTTCGCTCTCGCGGGCCCATATTACTACCTCGTGCCCCTTTTCGGCCAGCAACGCCGCGAGCGCAGTGCCCCAGCTTCCGGCTCCTATTACGGTTACCTTTTCCATTACCTTCTCCACCTCTTCCCTTTATCTCTCGAATAGTATCTCGGCCCCTGCCGGATCTTCTTCTCTATCCAGCGTATATATGCGGTTATGGCCTCTTTGTTCGGATAATCGTCCTCTATGCCCTTTAAGATGCTTAGCGCTTCGTCGAGCCGTACCAGGGCTTCGAGCGATTTTGCCTTGTTCAGCCCCGCCTCCACCACGAGAGCGTGGCCCGGAAAACGCTCTATAAAGTCGTCGTACGCTGTGATCGCGCCCTCGTTGTCGCCCTCAAGGTAGTACGTGCTCGCTATCTGGTAGTAGACGTTGGCCTTCAGGTCGGTCACTATCGCCATCGGCGTGCTTCCGTCGGCCTCGGGCTCGGTGCTAAGCGCCAGCAGGTCGTTGAACTCCACACGCGCTTGCGCTAGCTCGTTCATCATAAGATACTCCATGCCGATGAGGTACCGGTAGTAATACCTCTCGTCAGGGCTTTTGTCGTGCACCCACTGGTACTCTACCACGGCCTTGTCGTGCTCGCCCGCGTCGGAGTAGATTACGGCAAGGTCTTTTCTTGCCTCTAACGCCTCGGGGCTTTTCGGGTAGTTGTAGTAGAGCGCGAAGTAGGCATCTTTCGCTTTGTCCGTCTCTCCGAGGTTGCGCGAATAGATGGTGGCTGTCATGTACTGGCTTTTGGGCGCGTAGGGAGAGTCTTGATGGTTGCGGGCAACTGTGTCGAACTTGGCCAATGCGCCCGTGTACTCGCCGTTGCTCAGAAGTTCTGCGCCCTCTTCGTACGTGCTCTTCGCTTCGTTAATTGTGCAGCCCGCAAGTAGCGTTATCAGCAGAAGCAGAACCGGAAAGAGCGGGCCGGCAAAGCCGGACAGTGGTGAAAAGGATCGTATGGTCAAAATAGGTCTCATCCCAGCGGAGCTTTCGCTCGTTTTATCAAGCGCGCACCACAGTGGTTTTTAAATGCTAGTTAGATGCGCAAACCCTGAGGGCTTGTAATTAATATACGCTCTACGCGGAGTAGACGCGGCTTGCGCCGATTTTATTGAGCGCGGACTACGGTGGTTATTAAGTGTCTGTTAGATACGCAAACCCTGAGGGCTTGTAATGTATTCACGCCCTCTGCGGAAGAGGCCCACGCGGAGTGGGCTAACCCTCGTCGCCGCCCTCGGTGTCGTCGTTCTCTTCGGTGGCCTTTTCGGCCAGCGAGGCGAGTCCGGTTATTACTTCGTCCGGCTCCGCGCCCATAAGCTTTACGCCCTGTGTAGAGCGGCCTATGACCGAGACGTCCTTCATGGCGATACGGATTATCTTGCCCTTGCTCGTAGTTATCATCAGTTCATCGGAGTCCACGACCTTTGCAATGTCAACTACGTTGCCGTTTCTTTCCGTGACCTTTATGTTTATTATGCCGCTTCCTCCGCGCCCCTGGCACCTGTATGCGTCGAAGCCGGTCCGCTTGCCGTAGCCGCGTTCGGTTACGGTAAGAAGCGTGGCCCCTGTCTCCACGACCTCCATCGAGACCACCGTGTCTTCCTTGGACAGGCGTATCGCCTTTACACCGCGCGCCGTGCGGCCCATTTCGCGCACTTCACTCTCAGAGAAACGGATAGCCTGGCCGTACTTGGTGCCTATGAAGAGGTCTGTCGTGCCGTCGGTAAGACGCGTGGAGATGAGCGAGTCGCCGGGGTCGATGGTCAGCGCTATCAGGCCGCCGCTGCGGATATTAGAAAAGCTCATCAGGTCGGACTTCTTAATGTAGCCGCGCTCTGTGGCCATAACTATAAAGCGGTCTTTGCTGAACTCTTTTACCGGCAGGAAGGCGGCAATAGACTCGCCCGGCTCTACGTTTAAGATATTGACTATCGCCTTGCCGCGCGCCGTGCGCCCGGCCTGCGGTATGTCGTAGACCTTAAGCGAGTACGCTTTGCCCTTGTCCGTAAAGAAGAGAATGTGGGAGTGCGTGGAGGCTATAAACAGATCGGAGACGAAGTCCTCCTCCTTCATGGTCATGCCCTTCTTGCCCTTGCCGCCCCGGCGCTGTATGCCGAACAGGCTTGTCGGGTTTCTCTTTATATACCCGCTGCTCGATATCGTTACGACCATATCCTCTTCGGCTATGATGTCTTCGAGGTTTATCTCTCCGAGATCCTCTACAATTTCGGTTCTGCGCTCGTCGCCGTAGCGCTCTTTTATCTCTTTCAGCTCGTCGGTTATTACTTCCATCAGCCGGGTTGCGCTTCCGAGTATCTCGCCTAGCGACTTCATCAGCTTTTGTAGCTCTTTGTACTCTGCCGCCAGCTTCTCTCTTTCGAGCGCGGTCAGCCTCTGGAGCCGCATGTCCAAAATAGCCTGGGCCTGAAGCACCGAGAGCTTGAACTTCTTTACGAGCCCCTCTTTCGCCTCCGCCGGTCCCTTTGAGGCGCGGATAAGTTTAATGACCGCATCCAGCTTGTCGAGCGCAATCTGGAGCCCTTCCAGAATATGGGCCCGCTCCTTCGCTTTTCTGAGGTCGAAGAGGGTGCGGCGGGTAACTACCTCTTTTCTCGAACGCAGGAACTCTTTTAGAAGTGCAGCGAGGGTGAGCACGCGCGGCTGGTTGTCCACTATAGCGAGGTTGATTATGCCGAACGACGTCTTCATCTGCGTATGGAGGTAGAGGTTGTTCAGGATGACCTCGGCCACTTCGTCGCGCTTTAGGTCTATTACAAGGCGCATGCCCTCGCGGTCGGATTCGTCGCGAACGTCTGCGATGCCTGTTATCTTCTTATCCCGTACGAGCCCTGCAATGTTTTCGATCAGGCGGGTCTTGTTGACCATGTACGGTATTTCGGTGATGACTATTGATTGGCGGTTGGTTCTGGGGTTCTTCTCTATGCCTGCGCGCGCGCGAACCTGTATTATGCCGCGCCCCGTACTGTAGGCCTCTTTAATGCCCTTTGTGCCGTGTATAAAGCCGCCTGTCGGAAAGTCCGGCCCCGGTACTATCGCCATCAGTTCCGCAGCCGTAGCGGTCGGTTTTTCTGATATTAAGATGAGCGCGTCGATTATTTCTGTCAGGTTGTGCGGCGGCATGTTTGTGGCCATGCCGACGGCTATACCCGTGGAGCCGTTTACCAGCAGGTTCGGCATTGCCGAAGGGAGCACCTTGGGCTCTTTGAGTGATTCGTCGTAGTTGGGGGCAAAGTCTACGGTCTCTTTTTCGAGGTCTCTCAGTATCTCGGTCGTGAGGCGCGCCATGCGGACTTCCGTGTAACGCATTGCAGCTGCGCGGTCTCCGTCTATTGAGCCGAAGTTTCCCTGACCGTCTATGAGCGGGTAGCGGAGCGAGAAGTCCTGCACCATGCGGGTTATGGCGTCGTAGACCGCAGAGTCGCCGTGCGGGTGGTACTTACCGATTACGTCACCGACCACGCGGGCACTCTTCTTATACGGCTTGTTCCACTCAACGCCGAGTTCGTGCATGGAAAAGAGTATGCGGCGATGTACCGGCTTTAGCCCGTCGCGCACATCGGGCAGCGCTCTGCCGATTATTACCGACATTGCGTAGTCGAGATACGACTTTCTCATCTCGTCTTCTATATAGACGGAAACCTGTTCCTGAGCCATCTGTTCTCCGAAAGGGGTGATGTGTGCTTGCCGGTTGAATCCGGAAAGAGGGCGGTACATTCTCATGTGTCCCGCTAAGCCTTGTTATAACGACTTTCTATAATATGGCCCTTTAGGTGCAGAGTCAAGGAGATTAACTCCGGGCGGCGTGCAATTTTGCGCTCTGGTGTAAGGCTCTTTTCCCGGGTTCCGGGCTCTTTGATAAAAAGAAGAGAGAAAGCCAGATTTATTAGCCAATATGCCAATAAATCTGGTGACAAAGCGGAGCAGATTTGTTAGAGTTTTTGTATCCGTACGGAGTAGATTACCCCGCACTTTCGCGCCCTCTTTCAGGCCTTCTTTCAGGCCGGTCGGACGGGAGCCGTGCAGGGAGGGCCGTACGGTTGTGTACACGCATTAATACTTTTTATTTTAGATACTTAACCCGTTTCGTACCAGTCAACCTACAATAATTGAAAGAACTCTGGGGGGGTGTATGTCAAGCAAGAAGTATGTCTACTTTTTCGGTGGGGGTCGTGCCGAGGGCAAGGGAGATATGAAGACGCTGCTCGGCGGCAAAGGCGCCGGGCTTGCCGAGATGACGAACATTGGTCTGCCGGTTCCGGCCGGCTTTACCGTGACCACAGAGGTCTGCGACTACTATTATAAGAACGAACACGGTTATCCTGAGGGCTTTAAAGAGAGCGTCGAGGAGAATATAAAGGCTCTCGAAAAGATAGCGGACAAGCGTCTCGGCGACCCCGACGACCCGCTCCTCATCTCAGTGCGCTCCGGTGCGGCCCAGTCCATGCCCGGCATGATGGAGACCATTCTAAACCTCGGACTAAACGACAAGTCGGTTGAAGGGCTCGCTAAGAAGACCGGTAACCGCCGCTTTGCGCTCGACGCCTACCGCCGTTTTATACTTATGTACGGCACGACCGCCAAGGGAATAGACCGGCACAAGTTCGACATAGAGTTCGACGACATTAAACAACGCATGACCCGCGTGCGCCTCAACAAGGCGCCCGGCGGCTCGATACTCGATACCGACGTCAATGACGAGGAACTCGACGAGCTGATAGACAGGCTCAAGAAGGTCTACAAGGAGAACGCCCACGAGGAGTTCCCGCAAGGCCCGACCGAGCAGCTCTGGGGTTCGATAGATGCCGTAATTGAGTCTTGGATGGCGGAAAAGGCCATTACCTACCGCAGGGTAGAGGGAATTACAGGCCTTTTGGGCACGGGCGTCTCCATTGTGCAGATGGTCTTTGGCAACATGGGCGAGACTTCGGGCACCGGGGTCTGCTTTACGAGAGACCCGAACACGGGAGAGGATATCTTCTACGGAGACCTTCTGATGAACGCGCAGGGCGAGGACGTGGTGGCTGGCATAAGAACGCCGCTCCATCTGGGCGAACTCGGCACGATCATGCCTGCAGCGTATGAGCAGCTGCTCGACGTGAGATCGAAGCTCGAAAAGCACTATAAAGACATGCAGGACATAGAGTTTACCATAGAGGAGGGCAAGCTCTTTATACTCCAGTGCAGAGCCGGCAAGAGAAGCCCGATGGCCGCCTTTGAGATGGCCGTCGCTATGGAGGGCGAGGGGCTTATAACCCGCGCCGAAGCGGTCAGTCGTATTACGGCCTCCGACATAGAGGGGCTCTTCTACCCGGTAATAGACCCGTCCATCTCGCAAGACGACCTTAAGAGCGACCGCTTTGCCACGGGCATAGCAGCCGTTCCCGGGGCAGCTTCGGGCGCGGTGGTCTTTACCGCCAAGGAGGCCGAGGCGTGGACCGCCGAGGGCAGGCAGGTGATACTCGTCAGGCAGGAGACCAGCCCTGAAGACGTCGGCGGCATGCATGCCGCAAGAGGCATACTCACCGCTACAGGGGGCAAGACCTCGCACGCGGCCGTTGTTGCTCGCGGGTGGGGCAAGTGCTGCATAGTCGGCTGCGAAGATCTTATTATCGATTACGAGACCAAGACGGTCACCGTCGGAGAGGCGGTCGTCAAAGAGGGCGACGAGGTAACGCTGAACGGCTCTTCCGGAGAGGTCTTCTTAGGCGCGCTTAAGCTCAAAGAGCCAGAGCTGCCCGACTCCTTCGACTCTATTATGGAGTGGTCGGACGAGCTCCGCGACCTAAAGGTAAGAACCAACGTAGATACCCCTTATGACGCCGAAAAGGGTATAAAGCTCGGGGCCGAGGGCATAGGGCTTTGCCGTACCGAGCATATGTTCTTCGATACCGACGAGCGCAGAACGGCAATACAGAGGATGATAGTCGCCGGGGACGAAGAGACCAGAAGAAGCGCGCTCGACGTGCTGCTTCCCTTCCAGAGGCTCGACTTTATCGGAATATTGAGGGCTATGGCCGGAAAGCCGGTTACTATCAGGTTGTTAGACCCGCCGCTCCACGAGTTCGTGCCGCATACCGAGGCCGACCAGAAGCATCTGGCCCAGGTCGTGGGCCTCTCCTTCAAGACGGTAAAGCGCAGGGTGGACAGGCTCCACGAGTCGAACCCGATGCTCGGGCACAGAGGCTCGCGCCTCAGTATAAGCTACCCGGAAATTCTTGAGATGCAGGTGCGCGCCATAATAGAGGCGGCGTGCGAGTGTAAAGAGAAGAAGATAGAGGTGCTGCCCGAAATTATGATCCCTCTTGTTATAGACGCCAAAGAGCTTAAGATACTGGCCGACAGAACCCGCGCCGTTGCCGAGGCCGTTATGGAGGAGAAGGGCATTAGAGTAGACTTTAAGGTCGGTACGATGATAGAGGTTCCAAGAGCCGCGCTCCTGGCCGACAAGGTGGCGGCGGAGGCAGACTTCTTCAGCTTCGGCACCAACGACCTTACGCAGATGACGCTCGGCATGTCGAGAGACGACTCGGGACGCTTTTTGCCCGAGTATGTAGACGAGAAGAGCACGGGCATTCTGGCCGCCGACCCCTTTCAGTCGCTCGACACCGAGGGCGTCGGGTTGCTGATACAGATGGGAATAGAGAAGGGCCGGTCCGCCAAGCCGGGCCTCAAGGTCGGTATCTGCGGAGAGCACGGCGGAGACCCGGTCTCAGTGGAGTTCTGCCACAGAAACGGCTTCGACTACGTCTCCTGCTCGCCTTTCAGGGTTCCTATCGCTCGCCTCTCGGCCGCGCAGTCCGCGATAAAGTACCCGAGGTAGCACCGAGCTTAAGCAGGTAACAAACAGATAAGTAAAAAAGACCCCCTCCACGCACCCGGAGGGGGTCTTTTTTATGAGAATTATCTTCTTTGGTCTTTTATGCACTCAGTTGCTTGTTTGCATTGTTGCCATTTCCCGGTCTTTTCTATGAGAACCAACTTTTCAGCCATTTTGTAGACCTTCGGTTATTGTTAATATGGTCGCCATCTGCGGTTTTTTCTATGAGAACCAACTTTCCAGCCATCTGCAGACAGGGGGGTGTGAAAAGAGTCTCTTTTCACCCCCCGGCGCTCCTCGCCCTTCGCCTCTGTTTCATGCCGCGCACCCTTTTTTTCTCCGTTAAACTGGCGGGTTGCGCCCAAGAGCTTCGAAAGAGCTTTGTGGCCCCAAACCCTACATATGGTATTTATTTATTAAATATACCACTCCACCTTGCGTTTTCGCTTTACAAACAGGGTCAACTCTGCTACAGTTCGGGGCAGTGTAGGCCATACTCTATTTAGAGGGCCAAGGCACTGCTCTCTTTCCGGGTTGCACCCTCTTATGGTATAATCTCATCTGGTCGGCTTTATCTTCTAAAGGGTTAAGGGGTACGGGGCTCGACACCGGCCCAGCCGGACACTCGGAACTATCGACGTATTGACAATACTGTCTGTAACGGGCAAAAAGAGTTAAAACGACACCAAAGGATACTGAATGAGGATAAAAAAGATTACGCTTAACGGCTTCAAATCCTTTGCAGACAAGACTACCCTAACATTTGCAAGCGGCACTTCCGCTATAATCGGCCCCAACGGCTGCGGCAAGAGCAATGTCGTAGACGCTATTCGCTGGGTTATAGGCGAGCAGAACGCGCGCCATCTGCGCGGCAAGAACATGGAAGATATTATCTTCAACGGCTCCGAAGGTCGCAAACCCGTCGGCATGGCCGAGGTAGTCCTTACATTTTCCAATAAAGAGGGGCGCGCGCCCGCGCGCTTTGCCAACTTTCCCGAAATAGAAATATCACGCCGCCTCTACCGCTCAGGAGACTCTGAGTACGGCATAAACAAGGTTCAGTGCAGGCTTCGCGACATCGTAGAGCTGTTTACCGATACGGGCATCGGAACCCGCGCCTACTCTATTATAGAGCAGGGGCAGGTCGGGTGGCTGGTAAACGCCAAGCCGATCGAGCGCAGGGTCTTGTTTGAAGAGGCCGCCGGAATAAACAAGTACAAGCAGAAGAAGGAGGCCGCGCTTCGTAGGCTCAAAGCCACTGCCGAGAACTTAACGCGCGTGTCCGATATCGTAAGCGAGGTCAAGCGGCAGCTCAATTCGCTCAACCGTCAGGCCAAGAAGGCCGAGCGGTACAAGGTGGTAAAAGAGGAGCTGAAGGAGATAGACCTGCAGTTCTCTAGCTTCGAGTTCGTTCGCATGATCGAGGCGCTGGAAGAGAGCAGAAAGAGCCTTGCCGGAATTTCCGACGGAGAACTCGCCCTCCACTCCGCCATCGGAACCAAAGAGGTCGAGAGCGAAGAGTCGCGCGAGAGCTATACGCTCGAAGAAGAGGGCTTCAGGGCCGTCAAGGAGCGCGTGCACAGCCTGGAGAAGAAGATACAGGACGAAGAGAATACGAGCGCGTTAGCGCTAATGCGCATAGAGGAGCTTGGGCGCAACGAAACGCGCCTCGGTGCGGAGATAGAAGAGCTTATGAGGCTCAAGGAGTCCACGGAGCGCGAGATAGTAGATGGCGAGGGCTTCATTGCAGAGGGCGCAGAGCGCATAGAGAACGAGGAACGCGTTGTAGGCCAAAAGAGCGCGGAACTCGACGGCCTCTCCGGGCGGCTGAGGGACAAGGAGAGAGAAGAGGCTGAGTGCAAGGCCGAGTCGCTCTCCGTTATGACCCGCCTGCAAGACTTGAGGCACGCTATCCAGAACTGTATAAAGGAAGAGGAGCAGTGCCGGGTAACAAGAGCGCAGGCGGAAATAGAGCTTGAGGCGCGGACGAATGAGTGTGCCGAGCTACAGGTTCCGGCAGCCAAGCTCAGGTTCGGGGCCGAGGAGATCTCTGAGAGAAGGGCCGGGGCCGAGACCGAGCTTCAGTCGAAGACCGTAGAGCTTGCCTCTACCGAGGCCAGAAAGAGCGGGCTCGAAGAGGAACTGGTAGAGGTGAAGGACTCTCACGCAAGGGCTGCTGCGCGTCTGTCTACGCTAGAGGAGATGGAGAAGAATTTTGCCAATGTGGACAAGGGCACGAGATCTATTATGCAGAAGGCCGGCACAGAGGGCATTCATGGTCTCTTGGCCGACGTCATAGAGCCGAACCCCGGCTTCGAACGCGCTGTTGAGGCCGCTATGGGTTCACGGCTCCAGTGCGTAATAGTCGAGTCCAATAAAGAGGGGCTCGAAGCGATAGAGTACCTCAAAAGTTCTTCAGGCGGACGCTCCGCTTTTGTCTCCGTACGCGAGGCCCGGGCGCTGCCTGTATTGGCCGCAACTGCGCTCGGCGCCGTTGCTGCGAATACCGCAAGGGAGCTTTTCGGGGAGATAAAGGTCAAGGAGGGGTACGCCGGGGTGGTAGAGTCGCTCATGGGCGCAACACTCGTGGTTGACGATCTTGCCACAGCGCTCGACATCTGGAGCGAGGAGGGTCTGTACAGAACCATCGTTACGCGCGCGGGCGAGGTGGTAACCCCTGAAGGAATTATTACCGGTGGTGATGCCACCGAAACTTCAGGAGAGACGGCTTCCACCGAGGCCACGGGCGGGCTTCTGCAGAGAAAGAGCGAGGTTCGGGCGATAAAAGAGCGCGAAGCCGAACTGGCGCTTGAGACCGTACGCCTTTCGGGCGACCTCTCCATTACCGCAGACGAAGTAACAGAGGTGCGCGCCGGACTAGAGGCCGTTAAAGAGAGGCTCCATGCCATTGAGATAGAGGGCGTAAACTCATCTGCCGAACTGAGGGCCGCAGAGGAGGAGATAGCGCGGCTAGAGAGTGCTAAAGAGAGGCTTGGAACGGGAATAGAGTCTGCAAGAGTCCGTATTGAGGAGCTTGGCGTTAACAAGACCTCTTACGGCGAAGAGCGCGACACGCTTGAGCGGAACAACTTCGATAACGACGGCAAGATAGAGGCTATAGGGGCCGAGACTCGCGAGATGGCTGCCGAAAAAGAGCGCCTTTCAGCAATAGTTACCGAGTTAAAGGTCTCGCTTGCGCAGACTACCGAGCGGCACGAGCAGCACAAGGCGCAGCTCGGAGAAAAGCGCGTGCGCATCACCGAAGTCGATACGAGAATGGCTAAGAGGAGCACGGAGATAGAGGCGGGCCGGGCCGAGACGCTCTTGAAGCGCGGCGCGGTAGAGGCAATAAAGAGTTCCATAGAGGAGCTTCTAAGCGGAGCCGAATCGATCAGAGGCGAAGAGATATCGCGCAAGGAACTGATAGACGGTCTCACGGAGCGGATAAGGGGCATAGATACGGAGTTAAAGCGGCTCAACTCAGAGCTTAGCAACTCCCGGAGCCGGAGTTCGGAACTGACGTTGGCGATAGCCGAGGTAGACCTCAAGATAACGCATCTTAAAGAAGGTATTATAGAGCGGTACGGGGTTGATATAGAGGCTTTTCAAAAAGAAGCGATCGAGAGACAGACTCTTCAGAACGAGGGCGCAGAGACCGAAACCGCTGAGGCTGAGGGAACCGCCCCGTCCAATGAAACAGAAGAGGTCGATACAGAGGCAATGGAGGCGCGCCGCACAGAGCTTCGCGACAAGATCACCTCCATGGGAGAGGTAAGCCTTTCGGCTCTTGCCGAGTTCAATGAGCTTAGCGAACGGCACACCTTCTTAATCGATCAGCAGGAGGATCTGCAAAAATCGGTAGACAGCCTCCAGAGCGCGATAACGAGAATTAACAGAACAACGCGCGAGCGGTTCAAGGTCGCCTTCGACGAGATCAACATAAAATTCAAGGAGAACTTCCCGCGCCTCTTTAACGGCGGCAAGGCCGAGCTGAGGCTTGACGAAGAGGCCGACGTGTTAGAGGCCGGAATAGAGATAGTGGCGCAGCCTCCGGGAAAGAGGCTCCAGAACATCGTGCTCCTTTCGGGCGGAGAGAAGGCGCTTACCGCCGTGGCGCTCATCTTCTCTATCTTCTTAATAAAGCCGAGCCCGTTCTGCCTCTTGGACGAGGTAGACGCGCCGCTCGACGACGCCAACATAGACCGTTTCAACACCTTTGTGCGCGAGATGTCGGACATAAGCCAGTTTCTGCTGATAACGCACTCCAAGAGAACAATGGAGATGGCTGACTCGCTCTACGGCGTTACGATGGAGGAGCCCGGAGTCTCCAAGACGATCTCCGTAACCTTTTAGCCAGACCGGAACCAGTTAGGGAATGTCTTTTAAGAAGATCCTCGATAACCTTGTTAGCCGCTCAGGGGCCAAGGGTGCGGTAATGGTGGCCGGAGACGGCGAGGTGGTTGAGGCTTCTGAGCGGGGGGGTGTCTCCGCAGGGAACGGCCCGCTGGAACTCGACCTTGTCGGCGCCCATAACGCAGTTGTGCTCGATCTCGTAAAAGAGGTTGCGGAAAACTCGGAGCTTGGCAACGTAGAGTCGGTTATGGTCTCGACCGGCACCGCGCGTCTTGCCGTAACCGTGCTGAAGGAAGGGTACATGGTGGTAGCTGTTATGGACCGGGCTGCGCGCTCGGCACGCGTGCTCTATGAATCGAAGTGCGCAAGAGAGTTGCTAGAGGCTGAGATGGGGTAGGGCGTACAACAGGAGTTGGCAAAGTAGGTAGAATAAAGTCGGTCTAAAGAAGAAGCTCAAAGAGCTTCTTCTTTTTTTTGTGTGTGACAGAAATAAAAACAGAGGGGGATGATTTTGGTCTGATAATCGGTTTTAGTCGATCCTCTTTTTTCTGTTCTCGGAACAAAAAAAGAGGATCTTGGGCAGCAGTGGGGCTAGAACATTATAAAAATGAAAAAAGGGCGAAAAGCCCCTTTTTTTGTCTCTAATTGTCTCTTTCTGTCGGCCTTTTTTCCTCTGAATTCTCTGCCGTTCGTCCTATCTTCTTCTCTTTCGTCAAAATTCTCTGCGGTTCGTGCCCCTTTTTTTGGTACTTTTCCGGCTCTTCTCTGCCCCTTATCCGGAAGGAGCGGCCTTAGCCGGACTTTTTCCAGCCCGGCCCTTTGAGCACAAAACCCTTCTTCCTGACCAGTAGCTTCGAGAGTTCCTGGGCTGAGATCGGCTTTGAGAATAGGTAGCCCTGCACCATGTCGCAGCCTACTTCGAGTAACACCTCAAGCTGGGACTCGGTCTCTACCCCTTCTGCCAGTACGGTCAGGTCGAGGTTGTGGCCGAGCGTCACGATTGTCTTGACTATCGACTGGTCCTCTGTCGTGCTCACAAGCTCTTTAATGAAGGTCCGGTCTATCTTGAGTTTGCTTAGCGGAAGTTTCTTCAGGTAACAGAGAGAGGAGTAGCCGGTGCCGAAGTCGTCTATGGAGAAGAGCACTCCGAGTTCCTTCAGCTCTCCCATTGTGGCCAGCACCTCGTCGGTATTTTCCATTATAATCGATTCCGTTACCTCAAGCTCAAGGTAGCGCGGTTCAAGGTTGGCATCACCTAGCACAGAGCGTATCATGTTGACAAAGCCGCTCTCCCGAAAAATTTTCGAAGAGACATTTACAGAGACCGGTATCTTGGGCAGGCCCATCTCTTGCCACTTCCGGTTCTGTTCGCAGGCCTCTTTCAGTACCCACCGTCCAATGGGAAGTATGTCTCCGTTCTCTTCGGCGATAGGTATGAAGACAGAGGGGGTTACCTCTCCGAGCTTGTCGTCGTTCCAGCGGATTAGCGCCTCGGTAGCCGCTATCTTGCCGTTCCTCAGGTCTATCAGCGGCTGGTACTGAAGCGAGAAGTCCATCTGCTCAAGCGCATTGTGCAGAGCGTTCTCTATCTGCAACCGCTTGAGAGACTTCTCCGCCATGCTCGGCATAAAGTGCTGGCAGGTGTTTCTGCCCCTCGACTTTGCGCGGTACATTGCAAGATCGGCGTTCTGTATAAGCGTCTCCGCGTCCTCTCCGTCGGTCGGGTAGAGGCTTATTCCGATCGAGGTCGATATGTAGATCTCCTGATCCTGAATAGATATCGGCTGGCGGAAAGCGGAGAGTATCTTGTCCACGATAATGGAGAGATCCTCAACGCGGGCAACGTCCTGGCAGAGTATGGTGAACTCGTCGCCGCCGATGCGGGCCGCAGTGTCGCCGTCGCGAAGACAGCTCTTAAGTCTACCAGCTACCGTTACCAGAAGCTCGTCTCCTGCATGGTGGCCCAAAGAGTCGTTGATGGCCTTGAAGCGGTCGAGGTCTAGAAAGAGGATTGCGGCAAGTGTTTTATGCCACCGTCCGCGCAGCAGCACCTGCTCTACCCTGTCTTTAAAGAGCGCCCGGTTGGGAAGCCCCGTAAGGGAGTCGTGGTAGGCGATGTGGCGCACCTTCTCTTCAGAAGATTTGCGCTCGACGATCTCTTTGTCCCGCACCTGTATGGCGCGCTGCAAAGAGTCGGTCATGCGGTTGAAGTTCGTGGCAAGTTGTCCGAGTTCGTCCGCCTTGTTCACTTCAACGCGAATGTCGAGTTCTCCGTCGGTAACCCTGTCGGCGGCTTCGTGGATCTTTCTTACGGGGTTGGCGATTGCGCGTATTACGTAGAGCCCGAAGAGCGCCAGCAGGACAGTAATAGCCGCAGATGCTATGAGCACGCCCCGGTTCAGCCTGTGCATGGGGGCGAATAGTACGGATGCGTTCTGTTCTATTGCCAGCGTCCAGCCGAGCCCACGGAACTCTTTGTGCCCCTTGGCGTGGGTATGGACACTGAAGATGTCGTCCCCGTGGTCTCTGGCAACAACAGCATGCTCATCCGCCGTGGTGTGCAGGGCCGGGTCGAGGTTCTTCGCGCTCAGGTAGTCGCTAGGCTCAAGAAAGCGGGTGTTGGAGTTTATCAGCTTTCCGTCTCTGGTGTACAGGGCGTAGGTTACGAAGCCGTTGTCGAGTGCCGCTTTATCGTTAAGCTCTTCAAGGGGCGCAAGAACAGCATCCATTGCCAGCTGTGCGTGTATTACACCTACCAGCTTGCCCTCTTCGTCCTCTATCCGTACGCCGATCGAGATGGCGTAGGTTTCGGACTTCTGGTCAAAGGCGATGTCTCCGAAGTAGAGATCGTCGGCTACTGCGTTTTGCCACCAGGGAGAGTTTGCGTGGAGGTACTTATCCGCCCTGCTCGTCATGGCTATAGTTCTGCCGTTGGAGTCGGTTACGAAGATATTGCTGAAGATGCTATGGCCGTACTTCTCAACGTAGAAAGAGGCCATCTCGACCAGTTCATCGGAGAGCCTGTTGTCGAGTATCGGCCGCATGGTCGGGGTTATGGTTGCACCAGAGGCGGAGGTCCACTCAGAGTCGATCTTTTTGGTTGTTGCCTCAAGGCGCTTCTCCTTTGCCGCCTTCTGGTTCGCTTCGAGTAGAACCTCTTGAAGCGTAAGGTCGCTGGTATAGACCTGCAACGCCTCGGCTCTTGAGTAGATGTTCCGCTCTATCTCCGAGAGGATGTTGGCGGCGAGCAACTCTGTGTTGGCTGCAAGCGGCTCTTTGAGCGCCTTCAAGCTTGAGTTGACGGCAAAGTAGCCGGCTGCCCAGGTTAGAAGCGAGATAAAGAGAAAGAGAATTAAGAGCTTATGAATTATTTTCATCTGTTTAGGCTTGCCCGTCTCTATTGTGTTGG
Source organism: Pseudomonadota bacterium (assembly GCA_015222595.1). Lineage (GTDB taxonomy): Bacteria > Desulfobacterota > GWC2-55-46 > GWC2-55-46 > JADFVP01 > JADFVP01. Next base: position 3,162 of record JADFVP010000003.1, on the reverse strand, counting down.
GTGAATCCGAGTTGCATGCAATTCGCTCTTGTGCCCGGTACTGTGCCCGGTACGAAGATAAGATAAAGCGCTCGCGCTTCACTACCGACCCCACAGCCCTTCTTTCGGCTCCGGTTCTCTTTAGGCGTAAAGTCTTCGCACTACTCTTTTATCGGTCAAATGGGGTGTAAACTTAATGGGTGAAAGGGATTATATTGAGGATAAACCGTAGGTTACCTATCATGCATTATTCTTTAAGTCTCTGCTGGGTCCCTCTTTTTTTAAGAGTACGGGGTCGGCCTTGCAGGCTCTGCAAACGGCTACTCTTTGAAGAAGATGAACTCTACCCTGCGGTTCTGCGCCCTGCCGGTCTTGGTGTCGTTCTCGGTTATCGGTTTTACGTCCGAGTAGCCTGCGGCGCCGAGCCGGTTGAGGTCGATCCGTTCAGTGTCTATTATGTACCGGAGAGCCGAGATCGCCCGCGCGGTTGAGAGTTCCCAGTTGGAGCGGAAACGAGTGGTATTTATGGGTTGGTTGTCGGTATGCCCCTCAACGCTCATGCGGTACGGGAAGTCTTCTACAATACCGATTATGTCGTCTAGAAGCGGGTGGGCCTCTTTCTTTAGAGTGGCGGAGCCAGAGTTGAAGAAGAGCTGGCCGCGTACCCTGACGACCACGCCGCGTCCCTTCTGCTCTACGACTACGGAGTTTTCAAGCCCGTTGGCGGCTATAGAGGCGTTTACCCTCTTTAAAATATCTTCGCTCTCGCTCTTCTCCTTGTTCATTGTGTTGGCGCTCTTTGGCGCGGTTGCCCTGAAGTCCATTTGAACGGGGTCTTCAAAGAGCCGGTCCTTCTTTTCATACCCAAGGTCGATGACTGCGCTCGGCGCCAGGTCTCCGGGTCTCCCCTCTGACTGGACAGCGCCGAAGGCGTCCTGCATGGAGCCCATTGCATCTTTAAATTTTACTATATCCATTTCTGCAAAAGAGAGCAGCAGCACGAAGAAGGTAAGAAGCAGGCTCATCAGGTCGCCGAAGGTGGCAAGCCATGCAGCCCCCTCTTCTACATCTTCTCCGTCATCGCTACAGTCAAAATCTATTTCGGCTTCCGCCATTTCACGCTCTCCGTGCTGTATCTAGTACCGATAATGTCGCTTCTTAGCCGTCCAATAACTGCACCGGTTAGTCCTACGCCGGTTAGGCGGCCTTCTTGTCTTTTCCATCGCCCTTGTTCTTATCCCCACCGAGGCTATTTCTCGTCTTCGGGTCGAGGAAGGTGGCTAGGCGCAGCTCTATCATTCTTGGATTCTCTTTATTGTAGATCCCGGCAATGCCGCTCAGTATCATTTCGAGTTGTGCGCTCTCTTCATCGGTTCTGCTCTCGAGCTTGGCGGCTATTGGGCCAAATACCAGGAAAGCGAGTACGGCGCCATAAAAGGTGGTCAGGAGCGCAACGGCCATTGCGGGGCCGATTGCAGACGGATCGCTGAGCGACATTAACATCTGCACCAGCCCTATAAGCGTACCGACCATGCCCATTGCCGGAGCCGTTGCCGTCATGAACTTGAAAATCTTCTGCCCGCGCTTATGGCGTTGCTTAATATATAGAAGTTCGGTCTTTAGTATTGCGGCTATATCTTTAAGATCGACTCCGTCTGCCAACAACCGGAGCCCCTTGGCAAGAAAGAGGTTCTTGGGCTTGGCTTTTTCAAGCGCCAGTAGCCCCTCTTTACGGGCAACGTCGGAGAGTTGTACCATCTCTTTGATGAGATCGACGGAGGAGCCGGTGCCGCTTTTTAAGACGTTGATAGCAACTTTTACGGCTCCGAGAACCACACTCAGGCGCTGCATTATGAGTGTGGCTGCAATGGTTCCACCTACCACAATTGCAAGGCCCGGTATATTGACGAACGCCATTAGGGAGCCGCTGAGCAGAATCGAAACGATGATCAGGCCGAAGCCAAGTAGCACGCCGGCAATTGTTGCTATATCCATTTTTTAACCCCAGAAGAATAGATTTTTTTTGCACTCTATATCTTTTGTTATCGCCTGAATGGAGCGAAAACTTTAGAGCTTATACAAGAGCGTACGTCTGGCGGGGAGTTACTGCAAGGTCGTCAAATCGGACAGAATAGTCCGGTATATGCAGAGGCCTGTGTCCGAAAAAGTAAAGGGCACAGAGCCCAAGAAGCGCTCTGTACCCTCTATTATCTGAATAGCAAGTATAAGGAAGACGCTAAAGGGTTTTGTACCTCATACGTGTTCCGTGGTTTAGCGACATCAGTATCTCATTTGTAGTCAACTCCTTTGGCAGGTAGACGCCAGAGATCTTGGCGTTCCTTATGCTTACGCCTTCTAAGCGGCAAGAGCTGAAGTCGAGCCCGCGCAGGTCCGATCCGCGCAGGTAGCAGCCGGAGAAGTCTATGCCCTCGACATCTAGTTCGCGCAGGTCGAGCCCTTGCAGGTTCGTGCCTCTTATATCGAACTCGGCTCCTGCGGCCTTCTTGGCATTGAACTCTCCTATATGTTCATCCCTAAGGAGCTGGTACATAGGGTCTGTGCTGGGTTTTGGTCCGCTGGCCATTGGTTTGTCTCCGTTTATATGGTTGAACTCATGTGGCAAGGCTGCACGGTTCGTCTTTAAAAGTGCCCTTTCTCTATTCTACGGCCTTTTATTGCTTAAACTTGAGCCAATTCTGGATTTGCAGACTCTCAAGAGCTAGATAAAACGGACACTTTCGCGCGCTTTGCGCGCGAAAGTGTCCGTAGGCTTGGACCAACGTGCTTACAGTAAGCACGGCTCAGTTGATCGATTTTATGTAGTGGGCCAGAGCAGAGACCTCTTCGCTCTTCATACTCGCGTGCGCCGGCATCGGTATGGGGAACTTTTTATACTTCTTGGCCGCGCCGGTTCTCCCCCCTGTGATTACTGCTGAAATGCCAGCTACGTCTGTGGACTTAACCCACTCGTTGCCGACAAAACCCGGAGCCATTGCGCTGCCCTTGCCGCCGATGCCGTGGCACGCAACGCACTTTCTCTTGAAGATAGAGCCTCCGAGCCGCACGGTCTCTGGTGAGGCTGCGGCTTTCGCCTCTGTCGTCTCAGGTGTTGTCGTTACGGCAGCCGCGCCGCTAACTGCCTCTGCGGCCTTCTCTTTTACTGCTACGGCGGCCGTGGTTACC
>JADFVP010000051.1 GCA_015222595.1 Pseudomonadota bacterium | reverse complement strand
GGGCTCATTGCGTCTATCTGCTTTATCTTGTCGAAGACCATTCCCGTTGGCTCTTCGGGCGGCGTAAAGTCGCTCTTTTCGCCAACTATGGTATCTGATATATGCGGGTTCCGCACGTCGCAGTTATGGCACTTAACCGGCATGATCTCCGGGACCAGCTCTTCTTTTAAAAGCTCTTGTTTATACGCTACGCCTTCACAGGTTACGCCGATAATGTGCACATCTTCGCGTTTTACCTGCCCCTCGGTGATGAGCACCACAATGTTCTTTATGTCGCAGCCCTTGGCTACTATTGCCGGGCGGCCTATCTTCTGTACGTCGCGGTACTTGCGGGTCAGGTAGATAGAGAGGTTGTTTACGCACAGCGCATTGAAGACGAGCTTGTCGGTCTCAGCCGGGTCGGTTATGAAGACCGGCGTTACGCGCGTCTTCTTGCGGTTGTAGCCGTAGCCGATAACGACCGCTACATCTCCGGATTCCAACAGCTCTTTTGCTTTTGCTCTAAGTTCGTTTTCCATATTATCCATCGTTATTAGAAACAGAAGAGGTAGCTCTTCTGTTATTTATACATATTCTCAAAGATGTTCCGGGCTACTTTTCTTCGTTAGATTCCGGTTTTCCTCTGTTGAGCGCCTTGAAGTCCATGAAAGGACCCATGGCGGATATCTCGTCCGTCACGTTGTTGATAAGCTCGACCCACTTTATCGCCTCGGAGGCCGATACCCACGAGAAGTGGACGCGGTTCATGTCGATGCCCGTAAAGTCGAGCAGGTCTTTAAAGGCTATCCAGCGCCTGCGTGCGTGGTAGTTGCCTGTGGTGTAGTGGCAGTCTCCGGGGTGGCAGCCCGACACCAGAACTCCGTCGGCACCGTTTTCGAATGCCTTGATTATAAAGAGCGGGTCTATGCGCCCGGTGCACGGCAGCTTTACAATGCGGACGTTCGGGCGGTACTCCATGCGCGAGGTTCCCGCAAGGTCGGCCCCGGCATAAGTGCACCAGTTGCAGACGAAGGCCATTATCTTCGGCTCGAAACTGCTGGTGCTCTCCATCTTAGCTTCTTCTGACATTGTTAGCTCTTTTCCGTTCTGTTAATTCAGATAATAAAGTTGCTGTTAGTCAGTATTCGTAACCGTTCGGATAACCGCCCGGGACTCTTCTTTTCGCGTTCATAGATGCTTCATATATCAGGAGAGGCGAAGTTTGTAAAAATTTCGGCACCCTCTTTTTACGTTCCTAGGTGCAACAGGTGCTAGGAAGGGCGAGGACTTTAACCGCAGCATACTGACAGTATGTGAGGATTAAAATCTGAAGCCCTGACAACGCAGATGAGCACCTACGGGGCGTAAAACCCTAGAAGGTGGCTATCGCCGCATAAACCTGCTCGTCCGTATAACCGTTAAGGTCTATCGCCTTGGACCTGCATGCGCAGACGCAGACGCCGCAACCCTGACAGAGCCCGGCGTTGACCGTGGCGAGCATCTTAACAACGTTGCCCTTGCGGTCCTTCACTTCTGTCTTATCTATAGCAACGTACGGGCAGGCGTTGAGACAGTCCCAGCACGCGTTGCAAGTCTGCGTGTTTACGTCAGCCGTAATCGGTTCGCGCGCCATCTTGTCGGAGCTGAAGAGCGCGAGCGTTTTTGAGGCCACTGCCGAGCCCTGCGAGACGGACTCTGGTATGTCCATCGGCCCGACGCATGTTCCGGCCAGAAAGACTCCTGCGGTAACGGTCTCTACCGGCTTCAGTTTCGGGTGGTACTCGTTGTAGAACTTGTCTTTGTCGTACCCGATGCCGAGTGTCTGGGCTACTGTCGTAGCGCTGTCCCTCGAAACCAATGCGGTTGCGAGTACCACCATGTCGGCCTCTATCTCTACCTGCGAGCCGCTTAGCGTATCGGCGCCCTGTACGATTATCTTGCCGTCCTTTTCGTAGACGCGCGAGACACGACCGCGCAGATACATCGCCCCGTCGTGCTCTATCGCTCCGCGCACGAACTCTTCGTACCGCTTGCCGCCCGAACGGATATCCATGTAGAAGACATAGGCCTGTCCGTCGTGAACCTTGTGGCGGTAGAGCATGGTGTGCTTTGCCGTGTACATGCAGCATATTTTAGAGCAGTAACTGACGCCGCGCTTTTCGTCTCTTGAACCGGCGCACTGAATGAAGACTATGTTCTTGGGCTCTGTTCCGTCAGAAGGACGCTTTATCGCGCCTCCTGTCGGCCCCGAGGCCGAGGCGAGCCGCTCGAACTGCATGCCGGAGATAACATCGGTTATCTTGCCGTAACCGTACTCGCCGAACTTGCTCTTCGGCATAAGGTCGTAGCCGGTGGCAACGACTATGGCGCCGAACTCTTCGGTAACGAGCTGGTCTTCCTGTGTAAAATCTATTGACTGTGGGCCGCAGACCTTGGCGCAGAGGCCGCACTTGTCTTTTAGTATCTTGGGGCAGCGTGTCTTGTCGATAACCGGAATGTTCGGCACGGCCTGAGGGAAGGGCGTGTAGATGACTTTCCTTTTGCTTAGCCCAAGCTCGAACTCGCTGTCGGCCTTGAATGGGCACTTCTCCCAGCACTCTCCGCAGCCGGTGCAGGTGGACTCGTCTACGAACTTCGCCTTCTTCTTTATCGTTACCGAGAAGTTGCCTATGTAGCCGTCTACCTTCTCAACTTCCGAGTAGGTGTAGAGCGATATTTTATCATGCAGCTCGGCCTCGACCATCTTCGGAGTCAGGATACACTGCGAGCAGTCCATTGTAGGGAATGTCTCGGAGAGGCGCGCCATGTTGCCGCCGATGGAAGGCTCCTTCTCGACTATCACTACCTCGTGGCCGCCGTCTGCAATGTCGAGGGCTGCCTGTATGCCTGCTATGCCGCCGCCTATTACGAGTGCGCGTTTTGTGACCGGAATGGTTATCTTGGTGAGATCGCGGTTCTTCTTAAGGCGCTGGATGGTCATGCGCGTTAAGTCCATCGTCTTTGCCGTGCCGACCTTTTTTGTAGGGTCGTGGTGCACCCATGAGCACTGCTCGCGGATGTTGGCTATCTCGCACTGAAAGGGGTTGAGTCCTGCGGCCTCGGCGGCCCTGCGGAAGGTCTTCTCGTGCATGTGCGGAGAGCAGGCCGAGACGACTATGCCGTCGAGCTTGTTCTCTTTGATCGCTTTCTTAAACGATTCCTGGCCCGGAGAAGAGCACATGAACTTGTAGCTTTCGGTATGGACTACACCCGGCAGCTTCTTGGTCTCGTCGGCCACCTTCTGGGTGTCGACGGTCGACTCTATGTTGTTGCCGCACTGGCAGACAAAAACGCCTATTCTCGGCATGGTGCACCTCTTCTTATATATTTGGCTTATCAGTTACTGCTTCGCCCTTGTAGCTTTGTGCCCTTGCAGTAACAACCGACTACTAATCTGTGCTGTAAATACTTGTAAAAAAAACCGTGCTCGTACTCTTGGACGACCTGGGTTTACAGCAGCCCCTTGCGTTTCAGGTACTTTTTGGCCGCGCCGCCATTGGCGTCGAAGCCGAGCTGTTCTATGTCCTGGCCTAGTGCGAGCCCTAAGAGCTGCGTGAAGTAGACTATCGGTACGCCCGCAGCCGTTGCCCCTACGCTCTCTTGAACCGACTCAAGGTTGTACTGGCAGAGCGGGCAGGTGGTTACTATTATTTCCGCGCCCTCTCTTACGGCCGAGTCGATTACGTTGCCCGAAAGGCGCGTTACGACCTCTTTGTTGTTCATCGCAAGGTGCGCTCCGCAGCACTCTATCTTGTCCGGAAACTCCACGGGGGTTGCTCCGAGGGCCTTTAACATATCTTCCATAATGGTCGGGGCCTCTGCGTTGTCTATGCCGATGTCGTCGAAGGGACGAAGCAGCATGCAGCCGTAGTACGCGCCGGCCTTTATGCCTTCTAGCGGTTTGGTCACCGTCTCTTTCAATTTGGCGAAGCCGATGTCGTCGCGCAAGACCTCAAGGTAATGGACTATCTTGAGGCTGCCGTCGTAGTCGTCCTCCATGAATTCGTTTACCGACTTCCGGCGCGTCTTGTCGTCTTGCATAACCTTGTTGGTGCGTTTTAAGACGTTGTAGCAGACCGAGCAGAGCGTGGTGAGCGTATCGCCAGCTTTTTTTGCCCCGGAGAGTACCTTGGCAGGGGCCGAAAGGCCCATTATGTTGTCGGGCGTCAAGGGGAAGGAGGCTCCGCAGCAGTTCCACTGCTCAAGATCTTCCATCTCGAAACCGACGGCACGAGCCGACTCTTTTGCCGAGGTGTCGAAGTCCTTGGCAACGGTGTTCAGGGTGCATCCGGGGTAGTATGGTATCTTCATCTATTATCTATCCGTCGTCTATTCTGTTTGATGAAAAAAGTAGCTGCTTAAATTTGAAAGCGTTCGTGCTTATAAATGCCCAGATGGTAGGAAGGGTGAGTGCTTAACCCGCAGCATACTAATAAGTATGTGAGGACTTAAGCACGAAAACCCTGACACCGCAGACGGGCGTTTAGGAGAACGAACCCCTAGCTTACGAATTTGCGGAAACCGCAGACTATGGCCTGCTGCGGCGCACTCTTTAGCATCGGCAGCGGAATATCCTCTATGCGGTCGTGATCTACGCCCTTGCGGAGCACGAGCTGGCGAAGGCCCTCTAGCGTGTTGGCCACGCTCACCGACTGCGGACAGCGCGAGAAGCACTGAAGACAGCCGACACAGACCCACATGGAGTTGGCTTCCATCAGCTCTTCAACCATGCCGAGCTGCAAGTAGCGCATTACCTGGGTCGGGGGAATATCCATTGCGTACGACACGGGGCAGCCGCCGGAGCAGTTGCCGCACTGGTAGCACCGTTTTATCGTCTCTCCGCTCATCCGCTCTATCTGTTGAATAAGCGCGCTGTCTATGTCGTTCTTATTGAGTTTTATCTTCAAAGGACTCTCTCCATTTCTAGCCGTTCGGGTCTACTCTTTTCTGTACTTTGCCACTCCCTCTGCAAAGAGGTCGTTGCCCTTGGAGTCGTTCACTACTATTGCCGGAAAGTCCACCACTTCGAGTCTCCGTACGGCCTCTGTACCGAGTTCTTCGTACGCTATTATCTCGACCTTCTTTATCGACTGCGCTATCAGCGCCGCTGCGCCGCCTACGGCTGCAAGGTAGAGGGCCTTGTGCTCTTTCATCGACTCCAGTACCTCGGGGCTCCGCTGTCCCTTGCCTATAGTGCCCTTAAGGCCGGTTGCGAGTATGGCAGGGGTAAAGGCGTCCATTCTTCCGCTCGTGGTCGGCCCCGCAGAACCGATTATCTCGCCCGGCTTCGTAGGCGTCGGCCCGACGTAGTAGATGAGCTGGCCCTTGGGGTCGAACGGCAGCTCTTTTCCGGCTTCCAGCAGCTCTATGAACTTCTTGTGCGCAGAGTCGCGCGCAGTGTAGAGCACTCCGGTAATGAGAACCTTGTCGCCTGCGCTGAGCGCTTCGACATCAGCGTCGGTGAGCGGCGGGGTTATTCTTTTCTGAACTTGTTCTGCCATATCCGTATAAGTTCCTTTGTCTTATCCTTGTTGTATCCCTAAAGAACTGCGTGCTTGTGCCGGTCTGCGTGGCACTGCATGTTTACCGCTACCGGTAGCGACGCTATGTGGCACGGGTGCTTTTCTATATGCACGGCAAGGGCGGTTATCATTCCGCCAAAGCCCATCGGGCCGATGCCCAAGTTGTTGATCGATAGCAGCAGTTCGGTCTCGAGCGCGGCGATCTCAGGATCTGCGTTAGCCTCCCCGACGGTTCTCATAATAGCCTTCTTCGAGAGCATGGCGCACTTTTCGAAACTGCCGCCTATGCCAACGCCTACGACTACGGGCGGACACGGGTTGCCTCCCGCGTCTTTCACTACCTGAATGATAAAGTCCTTAACGCCCTCTACACCCTGAGACGGCTTTAGCATGGCAAGCCCGCTCATGTTCTCGCTGCCCGCGCCTTTGGTGGCGATGGTGAGGTTGAGTTTGTCGCCCTCTACTATAGTGGTGTGGATTATGGCGGGGGTGTTGTCGGTGGTATTTACGCGCGATAACGGATCGCAGACCGATTTTCTGAGATACCCCTTGTCGTAGCCCTGGCGTACGCCTTCGTGAATAGCTTCGTCTAGCGAGCCGTCGAACTCCACCTCGCGCCCTACTTCGGCATAGACTATGGTTATGCCTGTGTCCTGACACATCGGGCGGTGCTCTTTGTTGGCAAGCTCGAAGTTGTAGACGAGCTGGCCGAGTACGTCTTTACCGAGTACCGACTCTTCGCGCTCTTCTGCCGATTTTATAGCGTCTATGACGTCTGTGCCGAGGTTGCAGGCGGCCTCTATGCAGAGTTCGCTCACTTTGGCGGTTATGTCGGAGGTTGAAACTTTTCTCACGTCAATTCCTGTTGTCTAGTATAAATGGGTTAGATGCCTGCCAAGTCCGGTCACTGAGCGCTGCTCCTGAAGTCGGCCCCTTGAAGTGCGGCCCCTAAAATTGGCCCAGATGGTCCTGATTATACTTTCAGTTCCGCCAGCAACACCTTTACGGCCTCTACCGAGGCAGCAAGCGCTGCGCTCTCTTCGTCGTTCAGCTCGACCTCTATTATTTCCTCAACTCCTCCGGCTCCGAGCTTGGCGGGTACGCCGATGAAGAGGCCGTCCACACCGTACTGACCGGTGCAGTAAGAGGCGCATGGTATTATCCGTTTCTTGTCCTTCAAGATAGCCTCTGCCATCTCTACGGCCGCCGCAGAGGGGGCGTAGTAGGCCGAGCCGGTCTTTAGAAGCCCGACTATCTCGCCGCCTGCCGTGCGGGTGCGAGCGATTATCGCGTCGAGCTTCTCGGCGCTCATAAGCTGTTCGACAGGGATGCCGGAGACGGTAGAGTACCTTTTGACGGGCACCATGGAGTCTGCGTGACCTCCCAGGACCATTGCGTGAACGTCCTTTACCGAAACGCCTAGCTCCATTGCTATAAAGCTCCGCATGCGCGAGCCGTCGAGCGCGCCTGAGAGGCCAAGGACCTTCTCAGGAGCGAGGCCGCTAGCCTGCCATGCAACGTAGACCATAACGTCGAGCGGGTTTGTTACTACTATTAGAGTTGTGTCGGGGGAGTGCTTTACGATGTTCTCGACAACGCCCTTGATGATACCGGTGTTCTTCTCAATAAGGTCGCTGCGGCTCATGCCCGGTTTTCTGGCCAGGCCTGCGGTTATTATAACAATGTCCGACCCTGCCGTGTCGGCGTAGTCGTTCGTACCCTGTACGTTGGAGTCGAAGGCGTCAATGGGCGAGGCCTCCATAAGGTCTAGGGACTTGCCCTGCGGTACGCCTTCTATAATGTCTAGCAGAACAACGTCGCCAAGCTCTTTTAGCGCTAACCAGAGAGCGGCTGTGGCCCCTACGTGTCCGGCTCCTACGACTGTAATCTTTTTCCGGCCCATTTGACCTCCTCCTTACATATAGATAAATAGAGAGTAAAAAAAATATACGAGGACTTGCTTAAGTTGTTTGTGTGCTGGTTAGTATAGCGGATTACCGGTGCCTGACGCTACTATAAAAATGGAGACCGCTATGTTTGGGCAAAATGCTACGTTGGCTGAGCTGCTACATGCGGCATATATGTGGCTGACTGGGGGAAAAGCCGGGTTTGACGTGTGGAGTGCTTAGAAGCGCTAACCCTGTGCGTTAACCAGTACCGGCAAGCTAAAATCTGTGGCTGAACCTGCCGGGCGAGCCGTCTGTTGAGTGAATATCCGCCGAACAACTGCTGACACCTGCGGTGCTTACATTGTATACAGTATACAATTGTATAGTCTGTGTCAAGGAAATTGTCGCCACTCTCTACTCCTTCGGCTACGGCTTCGCGTGTGGCTCTCGTTTATATGGCCAGGGGTCGAAATAACCGGAACGGCACGACAGGAAGGAGAGGCGTGAAAAGCGGTAAAGTCAAACATAACAGATGGTTAAGTCATTTCGCCTTATCCCTTGGGTTTTGTAGAGAGTGTACAAACTTCTTGCATCTTGATTATTTATATGCTACAAATTTGGACTGGACGGGGCGTGGCGCAGTTTGGTAGCGCACCTGGTTTGGGACCAGGGGGCCGGAGGTTCGAATCCTCTCGCCCCGACCATTTTTTTTAAAAAGGATTTCAGCTTTTGCTGCGATCCTTTTTTTTGTCCGGGGGTGAGC
>JADFVP010000050.1 GCA_015222595.1 Pseudomonadota bacterium | reverse complement strand
GGTCTAAGATGTTCTTTATGCACGCCCCGCGCCACGCGTAGATGGACTGGTCCGGGTCTCCGACGGCAAAGAGGTTCTCTGAGCCTTTGGCCAGCAGGTTGGTCAAGAGGTACTGCGCGCGGTTGGTGTCCTGATACTCGTCTACTAGAATGTAGCGGAAGCGGTTTTGGTATTTTTCTAGAATCTGCGGCTGTTCGGTGAAGAGCTTGATCGGCTCGCAGATAAGGTCGCCGAAGTCGAGCACGCCCATCTTCCTGAGCCGCCGCTGGTACTCTGTATAGATCTTCGCAACGCGTTCGCCTAAGAAATCTTTTGCATAGCCGACAAACTCTTCGGGGCCGACGTTCTCGTTCTTCGCTTCATTGATGCGGTTTAAGACTGCGCGCGGATTGAAGGCCTTGTCGGGAATATTGAGCGCGGCCATGGACTCTTTGATGAGTGCGATCTGGTCGTCGTCGCCGTAGACGGTGAGAGCCTGCGAGCCTGATGCGGCTTCTGTGCGGAGTATGCGAAGTCCTAAAGAGTGGAAGGTGCCGAGCCAGAGCGAGCGCGCCTTGCCGCCGATGAGAGAGTCGAGCCGTTCGCCCATCTCTCCGGCTGCCTTGTTGGTGAAGGTTACGGCAAAGATAGCCGACGGGTCTACGCCCATGTGCTCGACGAGAAAAGCGATGCGCGAGGTCAGTACGCTTGTCTTGCCGCTTCCGGCACCGGCTAGGATGAGGAGCGGGCCGTCGCCGTAGGTCACGGCCTCGTGCTGAATTGGGTTGAGTCTTTCGAGAAACATGTCGGTCTTTTCTGAATTCGGGGTTGCCGGGCAGATTCTGTTTTCCATTTTTAAGTGTTTCAGTATAGCACGGAGAAAAAGCGGCGAGGAGATTTTTTTGACGAATTTAAGCTGGTTTTTGTCGCCATTTGTACCGTGTTTTTCTTCGCTCTTCGCCTTATGTTCGCGTCAAGTAGAGAGAATTCGCCACTATTCGCCGGAATTCGTCGTTGTATTTTCAGTCTGCCTTGGGCTCTCTTCGTAGCCCAGTTCGGAACAGAGATACCGAAAGTATAAGTCCTTGCAAACACGCAATATTTCTGATAAATTTTCTATTATGTCTACTTCCGTTATCTTTGTTGCCTCTGAGATGAGGCCGCTGGTGCAGACCGGCGGGCTTGGCGACGTGGCCCGTGCCCTGCCGATTGCGCTTGAGGCCGAAGGCTGTAAGGTGTCGGTTTTTCTGCCTTTTTACTCTGCCATTACTGCCGCCGGGGTTGATGTAAAGCCCACCGGAGTGACCGTAACAGTGCCGATTGGAGCGCGTGAGGTAACTGCTGCGATCTACAAGGCCACACTTCCCGGCCCGGACGTCTATCTTATTAGAATTGATGAGTATTTCGACCGCACGCACCTGTATGGAACCCCTGAGCACGGCGGTTATTTCGACAACCTCGAACGGTATGCCGCCTTCTCTCGCGCGGTCATTGAGGCCGCTCTGGCGCTCGAACTAAAGCCCGATATCTTCCATTGCAACGACTGGCAGACCGGGCTTTTGCCCGTCTACTTAAAAGACGCCTACTCTCAAGAGGCCGCTAAAGCCCTTGATATTACAGAGGAAAAACAGGCCGCGATTACTGCTATCGGCTCCGTGCCCGTGCTCTTCACCATCCACAATCTTGCGTATCAGGGCACGTACGAAGACAGGCTTTTCGAGACCCTGAACCTGTCGGGCCACCACTTTACCCACGAGGGAATAGAGAGCTACGGTCAGATAAATATGCTAAAGGCCGGGGGCGCATTTGCGGATATAATCACAACAGTCAGCGAGACTTACAGCCGCGAGATACAGACTCCGGAGTACGGCCACAGGCTCGACGGCTTTCTGCGTCACCGCCGCGCCGACCTCTTCGGTGTGGTCAACGGCGCGGACTACGCCGACTGGAACCCCGCGATAGATAAGAGTATTCCGGCAAAATATTCGCCTGATGACATGACAGGTAAGCTCGAGTGCAAGCGGGCCCTCATTGCAGAGTTCGGGCTGAAGGTGCGCCCCACTACCGCAGTAGTCGGCATGGTCTCTAGGCTCGCTGCGCAGAAGGGTTTCGACATAGTTGCCGAGGCGATGGAGAGGATACTGAAGCTCGGCATCGGCATGGTGATACTCGGCGAGGGAGAGGCCAAGTTCAGGCGGTTGATAGAGGCGCATGCGAAAAAGCATCCGGGAAGGCTCTCTGTCAAGGTGTCGTTCGATAACAGACTCGCTCACCTCGTAGAGGCCGGCAGCGACATCTTCTTGATGCCGTCGCACTATGAACCGTGCGGACTCAATCAGATATACAGCCTCAAGTACGGCACCATTCCTGTTGTCAGGGCCACCGGCGGACTCGAAGATACCATTAAAGGGCATGCGCCCGGAGTGGTCGGCACGGGCTTCAAGTTCAAGGAGTATACGTCAAAGGCCCTGGTTGCAAAGCTGAAGGAGGCGGTGGCGCTCTATAAGGATAAGCCCGAGTGGGCCGCTATGGTTGCGCGAGCCATGGCCGAAGATTTTTCGTGGGCGCGCTCGGCAAAAAAGTATATGGAGCTTTACTCCGTGGCCATAGGCCGAGCAGAAGTGAACTCCGAAGAAGCATCCGGCCCTGAAAGTGCCTAATATTGGTGCAGGAACCTGCACAGATACAACTCTGTTACTCTCCCTGTTCTAATCCTTTCGCTGTAACCCTTTGAAATACAAGAGACTCTATTCTCCGGCATGCTTCTTGCTATATTTATCGTATTATGAATGATAAAAAAGTAGCGATAGTAGATGACGAGGATGTTGTACGCCAGGTGCTCAAGGCCATGGTCGAGGATTGCGGCTACACGGTCGTTGCCGAAGGGAGTAGCGGGCTAGATGCCGTCGAAATCTGTGCGTCCGGCGGGGTCGATCTTCTGATTATGGATATCGATATGCCGCAGATGGACGGGATAGAGGCTGCCAGAAGAATAAAGAGTAGCTCACCTGTGCCGATACTCCTGGTTACCGGGTGCTACGATCACGATATGATCAAGAACGCTATTGAGGCAGGAGTTACTACCTACCTGGTGAAGCCGGTTCGTTTTGAAGACCTTGAGCCTGCCGTAGAGTTTACCTTCTCTCATGCTCTTGAGTGCAAGGAACTTCGTGAGCAGGTCGATGAGCTTAAGGGGACGCTCGCTTCGAGACAGGTTATTGAGAAGGCGAAGGGCCTGTTGATGGAGCATAACGGGATAGGTGAGGCGGAGGCCTTTGCGCGGATAAGAAAGACGAGCATGGATAAGAGAATGCGGATGACCGAAGTTGCCGATGCGATCATCTTAACGCTCGCAAAGGCGTAGGCGCGAATTAACGCCCGGCAGGTGCCCCTTGCAAAGTCTCTTCTGTAGACCTTGCTGCCGTTACAGGTGGTCTGCGTAATTTTTTTGTGTATTACTCTGGACTAATCTGTTATGTAGTATGCTATTACACTGAGTTTTTTACTCCGAGAGGTAGCGTACTGACATGCAAAAAGTTCTTGTAATAAAGCAGGTGCTTGTAGAGGGGCCGGGAATTATCGGCATGGAGCTTCTAAGGCTCGGCCTTGATATGGTGGTGATAGAGCCGTATGCAGGGGACTCTATTCCAGAGAGTCTCGACGGATACGGTGCCCTCATACTTCTTGGCGGCCCGATGAGCGTCTATGACGAGTCTGAGTTTCCTTATCTGACCAAGGAGCTGAAACTCCTGGCTCTTGCGCTCAAAGAGTCTGTTCCCGTTCTTGGCGTCTGTCTCGGAGCGCAGCTTCTGGCCCGGGCCGCAGGGGCAAAGGTCTATCCGGGCCCTGTTAAGGAAATCGGCTATTACAGCGTCAGCGTAACCGACGAAGGTCGCGACGATACTCTGATGGCAGGCCTGTCCGGAGAGCTGAACGTCTTTCAGTGGCACGGCGACACCTTCGACTTACCGGAGGGCGCAACACGGATCGCAAGCTCTCTGGCGTATAAGAATCAGATGTTCAGAGTTGGCTCTGTGGCCTACGGCACGCAGTTTCATCTGGAGGTGACCGCAGAGATGGTCGCCACCTGGGTCGAGTCGCAAAGGGGCGAGGTGGAGAGTGCGGGGCTCGACGCAGAAGAGATTCTCTCGGCCTCAAAGGGGCAGCTGCCGTTCATTCACAAAAACGGCGCCGTTATCATAAAGCGGTTTCTGGAATTGGTAGGCCAATAAAGTAAAAAAGAATTTGCGTATTTAAGTTTCTTGGAGCATAATTGTCGATAAATGTGAAGTTATCTTCAGGGCGGTTATAGGAACCGTCTCTGAGGCATCTGCCGCAGCCTGTATTTTTTCTCATTCGGGCTACGGTCTATTTAAGGAGGTTGATTTGAAGAGACTATTTTGTAAGAAGGTACTGGGCGGTTTTGCATTGGTTCTTATGGGAGCTTTTGTTGCTGTTCCGGCGGCAATGGCGGCAGATGTGGCTGGAGCAAATATTAGCGGTTTTGTGGATGTCAGCTACTCGGATGCAGACAACTCTAACAGCACCTTTAGTCTCGATCAGGTAGAGATAGATATAGAGAAGGACCTCTCCGACAAGCTCTCTATCAGGGTCGATGTCAACCACCTGCCCGATACGGCGCTCGTCTTCGACGACCTTATTGAGCAGGGTTACCTTACTGTTAAGCTCGACAACATCGGTACGGGCCTCGACGTAACGCTCGGCAAGTTCAACGCCCCGATCGGCTTCGAGCTTCTCGACCCTGTTGACATGTACCAGTACTCCCATGCCCTCGTCTTCGACAACGGCCTGCCGACCAACCTTACCGGAGTCATGGGCGCTTACAAGGTCAGCGACATGATAGACGTAGCCGCTTACGCGGTAAACGGCTGGGACAACAGCTCTGACAACAACCAGAGCAAGACCATCGGCGGCAGGGTCGGAATGAACGCTATGCCGGGAGTTAATGTTGGGGTCTCCTTAATAACCGGAACCAACGAGACGACCACCGTAGACAAGAGAACGGTCCTCGACATAGACGCAACCATCACCATGATCGATAACCTCACCATAGGCGTTGAGTACAACAGCGGAACCGAAGAGAATGCCAACCTGACGAGTGATGGCGACGGCGAATGGACTGCCTTTCTCCTTATGGGCCACTACGATCTCGACGACACCTATGGCGTGACCGCAAGGTACGATACATTTGACGATGAGCACGGTTCGAGACTCGGCAACTCCGTTGTTGAGAAGCAGACCGCGCTCACCCTTGCCGGCACCATGTCTCTCGGAGACGGCGCCGGGCTTCTCGCCGAGTGGCGCAGGCTCGACTCCAACCAGAACGTCTTTAACGGTTCTACCGAAGATTCAACGGATACCTTTGCCGTGGAGTTCACCTACTCCTTCTAGTCGGCAGGCGTAACTGTTGTATGGTTCAAGTTAATGGATCAATAGAAGAGCCGCACTCTGCTAAAAGCAGAGTGCGGCTCTTTTCGTTTTATTGCCACTCATAAGCCACGACATCCGGCCTGTCGCCAGCCCCCCTTCTCAGCCTATTGTGCAGACTGCCCCGGATACCCGCAGAAGGAGAGATAAGCTGCCTGTTATTTAGGCAACCATAGATCGCTCATTGGGCTCTTTATTGGGCTGCTCATTCTGGAAAATAAAAAGACCAGCAAATCAAGGTGGTTACAAGCAATGAAATAGATGGCATTGATGTTGCAATACTATAAGTTGTCAGGTAACGCTCTTCTTACTATTACCTGCCTGAGGTTGCAATGGTGCAGCCTTGTGAAACCTAAGCCTAACGGTCATCGAAGATCAGGAGGTCGGACGCGAGATGTTATTTACTAAAATGAAACTATCGGCACTGTCCGGTAGCCGCAAAAATTTTTTATTATTGTTGTCGGTCATAGTAGCAGGACTCTTTTTAACTCCGGGCGATCTGTTTGCAGACGGGCCGACAGAGACGATAGACAAGGCGGACACGGCATGGCTTTTAATGTCTACGGCGATGGTAATGTTTATGACACCGGGCCTTGCGCTCTTTTACGCAGGCATGGCGCGCAGAAAGAACGTGCTGGGCACGATGATGCACTCTTACTTTCTGCTCTCGTTAATTACGCTCCAGTGGATACTCTGGGGGTACTCGCTAAGTTTTGGTACGGACGTAGGCGGCATTATAGGCTCCACGAACTACTTCGGTCTTAACGGCGTCGGCACAGAGGCGCTTGGCACAGTGCCGCACCTTATCTTCATGGGCTTTCAGGGAATGTTCGCGGTAATAACCGTGGCCCTTATAACCGGCGGCGTTGCCGAGAGGGTTAAGTTCTCAGCCATTTTGGTCTTTAGCGTTATCTGGGCAACTGTAGTGTACGATCCGCTGTGCCACTGGGTATGGGGCGGCGGGTGGATGTCGAAGCTCGGAGTGTTGGACTTTGCAGGCGGCATCGTGGTTCACATCAGCTGCGGGATAGCCGCCCTCGTGGCCGCAATAGTAGTGGGCAAAAGGCGCGGTTGGCCGAAGGAACTTATGCCGCCCCACAATCTTACGCTAACGCTGATGGGCATGGGCATACTCTGGTTCGGATGGTTCGGTTTCAATGCGGGCTCAGCGCTCGCGGCAGACGGTTCGGCGGCCATGGCATTTATCAACACGAACACCGCAGCAGCAGCCGGAACGCTTGCATGGACGGCGGTAGAGTGGAAGAAGAACGGCAAGCCGACACTACTGGGCGCAATGTCCGGCACGGTAGCGGGGCTCGGCTCCATTACACCGGCAGCCGGTTTCGTTACCCCGATGGCCTCTATCATCATTGGGCTCGTAGGCGGCAGTCTCTGCTACTACACGGTAACGATACTGAAGATGAAGCTTAAGTACGACGACACGCTCGACGTCTTCGGCATTCACGGCATAGCCGGAACATGGGGCACGCTGGCAACCGGCATCTTCGCTTCCGTCGGGGCCAAGGGACTTTTAGAAGGCAACCCGCACCAGCTTTGGGTGCAGTTCATAGCCGTAGTCGCAACCATCGTCTTTACGGCGGTCCTGACGTACCTGATACTCAAGCTCGTTGATCTGACTATAGGGCTGAGGGTTGACGCCGAAGGAGAGTTCGAGGGGCTGGACCTTTCCCAGCACGGTGAGAGCGGTTACATCTTATAAGTCCGCTAGAGTAAGTTAGTTAGACAAGAACGGCAATGGTAGTTAAATAGCTCTATAGGGCTATTGGAATAACCGAACCCCGGGACAGTGTAGTGCCGGGGCGGAAACGGAGGCAAAGGCGCCTTCTGTGTAGACGAGGAAGTAACTCGCGCGCAGGGGGCGTCTTTTTTTTATGCAAACAGTACGAAGGAGGAAGAGAGTATGAAGAGGGTAGAGGCGATAGTAAAGCCGTTCAAGCTCGATGATGTAAAGAGTGCGCTCGGTGAGCTGCACATAGAGGGAATGACGGTGACGGAGGTAAAGGGTTTCGGGAGGCAGAAGGGCCATACTGAGGTCTACAGGGGCGCGGAGTACTCGGTAGATTTTCTGCCCAAGATAAAGATAGAGGTGATAACCACCGACGAGATGGCCGCTCAGGTCGTGGCCGCAATGGTCGAGAGCGCGCGCACCGGCTCTATCGGAGACGGCAAGGTCTTTATCTCCTCGGTGGAGGAGGCAATAAGGATTAGAACGGGCGAGAGCGGCGAAGAGGCGCTTTAATAGCGCGGTCTCTGTCTTGTTTCGTGCCCGGCCCTGCCGCTACGGTAACTCCGGGTACGCATAATATAAAATTAAAAAGTAGAGTAAGGAGAGAGAGAAATGTTTCGAAAATTACTGCTTACAATGGTGCTTTGTTTGGCTCTGCCTGCGCTCGCCGTGGCAGAGGAGGCCCCGGCCACGATAGACTCTGGAGACACTGCCTGGATACTGATTTCCACGGCACTGGTAATGCTTATGACGCCGGGCCTTGCGCTCTTCTATGCAGGCATGGTGCGCGGCAAGAATGTGCTCGGCACTCTGATGCACAGTTTTATAATGCTTCTTCTGATCTCGGTTCAGTGGGTTCTGTGGGGTTACTCGCTGGCATTCGCGCCCGACGCCCTTAACGGCATAGTCGGCGGCCTCAGTTACTTCGGGCTCTCAGGCGTTGGCGTGGACCCAAGCGGCACAATCCCGCATGCGCTCTTTATGCTCTTTCAGGGAACCTTCGCGATAATAACGGTCGCGCTTATAACGGGAGCCTTTGCCGAGAGGGTAAAGTTCTCAGGGCTTATTATCTTTGCCCTTCTCTGGACCACTATCGTCTACGACCCGCTCTGTCACTGGGTCTGGGGCGGAGGATGGATCGGGGCCATGGGCGCGCTCGACTTTGCCGGGGGCACGGTCGTGCATATCAGCTCGGGAGTCTCGGCCCTCGTCTTCTGTATAGTCGTAGGCAAGCGTAAGAACTACCCGAAGGAGCATGCGCCGCCGCATAACCTGCCGATGACGCTGCTCGGCACCGCGCTGCTCTGGTTCGGTTGGTTCGGCTTTAACGGCGGCAGCGCATTGGCAGCAGAC
Organism: Pseudomonadota bacterium; assembly: GCA_015222595.1. Classification (GTDB taxonomy): domain Bacteria; phylum Desulfobacterota; class GWC2-55-46; order GWC2-55-46; family JADFVP01; genus JADFVP01. The sequence goes on along the minus strand of JADFVP010000050.1, from coordinate 11,809 downwards.
GGCGTAGCAGTTGTTGCCATGGTAGCCACCAACACCGCCGCCGCCGCCGCAGGGCTTACTTGGCTCTTTGTCGAGTGGATTCACAGGGGCAAGCCGACTGTGCTCGGCGCAGCCTCAGGAGCAGTAGCCGGGCTTGTAGGCATAACTCCGGGCGCCGGTTTCGTAGGCCCGATGTCGGCGCTTATTATCGGTTTCGGCGCAGGCCTCTTCTGTTACATAGCTGTTAGTTGGTTAAAGCCGAAACTCGGCTACGACGACACGCTCGACGTCTTCGGCATACACGGCATCGGCGGAATATGGGGCGCACTCGCTACCGGCCTCTTCGCTTCAATAGGCGCAGAGGGACTCTTCTTCGGCAATCCGGGTCAGATGGTGCCGCAGATAGTAGGAGTAGTGGCAACCATACTGCTCGCAGTAGTTGCGACCTACATAATCTTGAAGGTGGTCAACGCGATAGTAGGGCTCAGGGTGGATGACGAGTCAGAGGTAATGGGACTCGACATCTCCGAGCATGGTGAGAGCGGTTATACGAGTTAAGCGGTCACCATACAGTTTCACTGGACTTATCTCAAGACTTCAATAGCCTGATGATTTGAGAGAGGTCTGACAGGGGGGCGCCCCGGCCAATTACATCCTCCGGCCGGGGCGTCTCTTATTTTGGATGTTTTTCGCCGGGCAATGTGTCCCGGAATTAAGTTGTAAAGGAAGAGAGTTATGAAAAAGACAAAAGAAAGACTGGTAATTGTCGGCGGCGGAATGGCCGGGGCGGCCTGCGTGGACTCGGTTCTGTCGCTCTCTCCTGACAGGTACGAGGTAACGCTCCTGTCGGCAGAGACCCACGTCAACTACAACAGAGTACTACTTGCGCAGGTATTGAGAGAAGAGAAGGGCGTTGGCGACATATCACTTACTGCGCCCGAGTGGTACGAAGAGAACGGGGTCACTCTACAGAAGGGCTGCAAGGTCGACAAGATAGATAGACACAGGCGCACCGTCATAGATGCCGAAGGGCGAGAGTTCCCTTACGACCGGTTGGTGCTGGCCACGGGCTCAAGGGGCCTTGTGCCGCCTATTCCGGGCGCGGGGCTCTACGGCGTGGTCTGCTTCAGGAATCTGGCCGACTCTGAGAGGATCAGCTCTATTTTAGATAAATGCACGGAAAAGAAGAAGGCTGTAGTTATAGGCGGTGGACTCTTAGGCCTTGAGGTCGCTTATAGTCTCAACACGCTTGGGGTCGAGGTAACGGTAGTGCATTTGGAAGAGCGGTTGATGGAGCGGCAGGTAGACTCTGTAGCCGCCGGGCTCTTGACCAAAGATCTGAAAGAGTTGGGCGTGGAGGTGCGGCTCGGATGCAAGACAACGGAAATAACCGGAACTGAACATGTAGAAGGCGTCCTCTTCTCCGACGGCACGTCGATAGAGACCGACCTCGTCGTAATGTCAATCGGTATCAGGCCGAACAAGGAGCTTGCCGAGAGCGCCGGAATCTATTGCGAAAAGGGCATAGTCGTCTCAGACGTCATGCAGACCTACGACTCTGCGATCTACGCCGTTGGCGAGTGCGTGCAGCACAGGGGGCGCACCTTCGGGCTCGTAGCGTCGGTCTTCGAACAGGCCAGAGTCGTGGCAAACCACCTTGCAGGGGACTCAAGGCTCTACTTCACCGACCGCCCCAGTTCTACGCGGCTCAAAGTGCCTGGGGTAAATATCTACTCCGCAGGAGAGGTAGTAGCAGGGCCCGGAGCCGAGACCATAGAGTATCTCGACCGTGGCGCGGGGCTCTACAAAAAAGTGGTCTTAAAGGACGGCAAGGTAAAGGGCGTGCTCCTCTACGGAGACGTAATAGACGGCCCGGAACTCTTCGGGCTCCTGGTTGAAGAGACTGATATTACCGCCAGAAGAAGTCGGCTACTGTTTGGCGTGGGCGCGGGTGCAGAGGGCGCTGGAGTACTTTCGGTTAAAGACCTGCCTGACTCGACAATAGTCTGCGGCTGCAACGGCGTGACCAAGGGCGCGATAGTTGAGGCGATAGAGAAGAAGGGGCTCTTTACCAGAGAGGAGGTGGCGGCGGAGACCAAGGCATCGACCTCTTGCGGCGGCTGCTCCGGCCTTGTTGACAGGATACTCGAGTCCGTGCTCGGAGCCGGCTTTGACGCCTCCTACACCAGAACCGGTATCTGCGCCTGCACCCAGTATTCGAGGGACGAGATAGTTCAGAAGATAAGGGAGCTGAAGCTGATATCGGTAGAAGAGGTCATGGAGGCGCTCGGCTGGGAGTCGGTGGGGTGCGAAGCATGCAGGCCCGCGCTCAACTACTACGTAAACATGGTAAACCCCGATACGGCTATAGACGACAGAAGTTCGAGGCTGATAAATGAGCGCGCGCACGCCAACATCCAGACCGATGGCCGTTTTTCCGTAGTGCCGCAGGTAATTGGCGGAGTGATAACCCCGGACGAGCTTAAAAGGATTGCGAACGCGGCGGTTAAGTACGATGTAGACATGGTCAAGATAACCGGAGGCACGCGTATAGGCCTATATGGAATAGAGAGAAGCGACCTCGCCAAGGTATGGGGCGAGATAGGCATGCGCTCGGGCCACGCTTATGCCAAGTCCGTAAGAACGGTGAAGAGCTGCGTCGGCGAGCGTTTTTGCAGGTACGGCACGCAGGACTCCGTAGGCCTCGGCGTTGAGCTTGAGACTATGCTCGGAGGACTCGCTACTCCTGCTAAGGTAAAGCTGGGGGTAGACGGCTGTCCGAGAAACTGCGCCGAGAGCGCGGTAAAGGATATCGGCATAACGGGCGTTGCGGGCTCATGGGAGATCTATGTCGGTGGAGGAGCCGGAATAGAGCTTACAGCGGGAGAGAGGCTAGCAACGGCAGAGAGCAAGAGTGAGGTTATAGAGATAGTAGGGGCCTTCTTGCAAAAGTACAGAGAAGAGGCCGAGTACGGCGAGAGAACCGCCAAGTGGGTAAGAAGGGTCGGAGTAGAGTTGCTAAGAGAGAGTATCGTAGAAGACAGAGAGCACAGGAAAGAGTTGGCCGAGAGGCTCGCTATGGCGATAAAGGGAATGGTGGATCCGTGGAAAGAGGCGCAGAAGATAAAGGAGACGGCATAGGCCCGCGCGGGAGAAAAGTGGCTAGAGAGTAAAATAGAAGTACGGTGGAGTAAGAACGAAAAGGCGCTTGTCCTGTCTGTTAAACGAATTAGCTGGCAGGAGTAGGCAGGGTTTAGCCGGAGATTGAAGTCATTATCTTCATGAGCTTGTCGAACTGCCCTCTTGCAGTAGCGTTCATTTCATCGAACTGCACGCCGAAGATCATTTCTGTGTCGTCTTTATTGATGTTGCGGATAGTGCCGCTGACTGCAAGGGTCTCGTCGGACGACGGAATCGGTATGGAGAGATCGAGCGTGGTGTCCATGTTGATAGACTCCTGAAGCTCGTCCTTGTGCTCGGTCATTTCGGTCATTATTATACACCGGCAGCCCTTGGCGCTCATGTCGGTAATAACGAGTTCCGTGGTTACGTCCCCGGAGGTGCCTTGCGCCTGAATAACGCAGTCGAAGCGCGGCTCGGTGCGTACGTTGTGCTCTTCTACCGCCATTGGGTACTTGACGAAAAGCATGCGCGTAGGTTTGTGTATCTGGCTTATTACCGAGGTCTGGAAACCGTAGACAGCGCCGTGGAACATGTACCTGACTATGATGTTGCAGTCTCTTATTACGTCACTTCTGAGCAATCCGCCCGGGTCGCTGTGCGAGAGCTTCAGAATAAGGAACTCGCCCTCTTCAAGCCCTATGAGTTCGCTCTTGAGGCGCAGGTGATGCTCTACTATCTCAATCTGGACTTCCGTACCAACTGCAATCGATATCTGAGCCCTCTCGTCGTGGTGGTTGGTAAAATCTTCGGCACTATGTATCATATATTGACGCCCTCATATCTTATTTGGGTGAACAGTAATAGTTAAATAGTATATCGGCGGTAAAGATGCAGGCCTTTAGGGAAAAAAGAGATATAATATCAGGTTGTTTGACCTTAAGTATACCTTTAGTGATGGTCTGTGGCCCCGGAATGGGGGGCGGACGGGTTCGGTTGAGGGCTTTTTAGCCCTTTTTTGCAATTTGTTCTATTCTTTCAACTATCCGGGCGGTCTCTGCCGTTATATCGTCCGAGAGGAGGATCTCGGAGATCATGGCCACGGCCCTTGCTCCGGTGGCTAGCACTTCGTCTACATTATCCAGGGTTATCCCGCCTATGGCCACTACCGGCAGGTTAACGCTCTGTACTATCTCGCGCAGCACCTCCGTGCCTTTTGGCTCCTCGGCGTCATGCTTGGTCTGCGTCCGGTAGATCGGCCCGACCGCTATGTAGTCGGCCCCAAGGCTCTGGGCCTCACGGGCCTCATCTATATTGTGGGTAGAGAGACCTATTATCTGAACACCCTTTAGCAGTTCCCTCACGTCCTTTATCGGCAGATCGACCTGCCCGACATGCACGCCGTCGGCGTTCGAGAGCATCGCGATATCTACCCTGTCGTTCACTATGAACGTTGCTCCGCTCTTGGCTGCCAGCACCTTCAGAAGGCGCGCTGCACGGAGCTTGTCTGCGGCCTTTAGCCCCTTGGCCCTAAGCTGTATCGTTTTGCAACCGCCGGCCAGTATCTTTGAGGCGACTTCACCTATGTCGTCTACTGCAACGTAGGTGGTATCTATTATCGCGTAGAGGCCTGCCGGAACGGTTTTCTCTGTACTCATTGCGCTCCCTTTATCTTCTTCATATCAATATCGAGCGTGGTTATCTTTTTTCTAAGCGTATTTCTATTAATCCCCAGAACTTCGGCGGCCTGTACCTGGTTACCGCGAACCTTTTCGAGCACCAGCCGTATGAGCGGGCCCTCCATGTACGGCATGCAGAGGTCGTAGAGGTCGTGCTGCTGTTTGTGGTCTGCACGCTCTATTACCGGTCTCAGCCTCTCGGTTATGATCTCTTCGAGAGAGGGCTGCTTCTTTCTGGAGTTCGGCAGCTCAAGGTCCTCTTGCGTGATGACCGTTCCGGGCGAGAGGAGCAGGGCGCGCCGGAGCACGTTCTCCAGCTCCCGTACATTGCCGCTCCATGCATTCGTTTCGAGCGCGCGGAGCGCTTCTGGAGAGAGGCTCTTGGGATCGCATTTAAGCTCTTCGGGAAAGCGGTGCATAAAGTGGTCCGCCAGGAGCGCAATATCTCCGTCTCTATCTCTAAGGGGCGGCAGCTTGATGGTCAGGCCGTTCAGCCTGTGGTAGAGGTCTTCGCGGAACTTCTTTTCGCTCACCGCACGGCGCATGTCGATGTTCGTTGCCGCCACTATACGCACGTCTACTTTAACGGGGGCCTTGCCTCCCACCCGGTAGAACTCTCCGTCCTGCGTTACGCGCAGCAGCCGGGCCTGAAGGTCGAGGCTCATGTCCCCGACCTCGTCTAAAAAGAGCGTGCCCTTGTCGGCAAGCTCGAACTTGCCGAGCTTCAACTCCGTGGCTCCTGTGAAGGCGCCCTTTTCGTGGCCGAAGAGTTCGCTCTCGAGCAGCTCTTTGGGAACGGCTGCCGAGTTCACGGCTATAAAGGGCCCCTCGCTCCGCGAACTGTGCGAGTGAATGGTGCGCGAGAGAAGCTCCTTGCCTGTGCCCGACTCTCCTGTCAGCAATACCGCGACGTTGGTCGGGGCCGCGCGCCCCACGGCCTTGAAGACCTGCTCCATCGCCTTCGACTTTCCGATAAAGCTGTTCTCGCCCTCTTCCCTTTCGCGAAGCTTCTTGTTGAGGTCTGTGAGGCGGGTCTGAAGTTCGCGCTTCTCTTTGGCGCGCGCTACAATGATCTCAAGCTCCGAGAGGTCGAACGGCTTAGAGACATAGTCGAAGGCGCCGAGCTTCATCGCCTCTATCGTGTTCGTCATGCTCGACTCCGCAGTCATTATTATAACCGGTGTCGTTACCGCGCCCGGCAGGCTCTTCAAGACTTGAAGTCCGTCTCTGCCCGGCATATTTATGTCGAGTATAGCGAGCGCCGCTTCCCCGGCTTCGAGCGCACTCGAAGCCTCTCGGCCATTACCGGTCTGCACGACCTCGTAGCCGAGGTCGGTGAAGAAGCGTTCCAGAACCCAGCGTATCGACTCGTCGTCGTCCGCTATAAGTACCGTCTCTTTGTTAGCCATGCCTTCTCTCTTGTCCTATTCTCCTGTTGTCGGGCCGAAAGCTGTTGGCAGGTAGACCGTAACGGTCGTTCCCTTGCCGGGCGTCGAATCGATCTGTATCAACCCGTGGTGTTCGCGTACTATCTTTAAAGAGAGCGCCATGCCGAGCCCTGAGCCCCTCGGCTTGGTCGTGAAGAAGGGTGTAAAGATCTTCTCCATGTCGGCATCCTCTATTCCGGTGCCGGTGCCGCGGATAAGCACCGCTGCCATCGTGCCGGACCGAGTGCCGGGCGGGGTGTTAGCCGCTTCATTCTCTTCATCTTCCATGGGCTCCACTGGCACGGGCTCCACTGGCACGGTCATGTGAAAGTCCGTGATGATCCGCGTCTCTATCGTCACCCTGCCGGGGGTAGCACCCTCTGTACTTTTATTGCCGGAGCTGTCCGAGCAGGCCTCGACACCGTTCTTTATCAGGTTCAGAAAAACCTGGCGGAGCGAGCCGGAGTCACCGATAACAGAGGGCAGGCTGGGGTCGTAAGCGCGCACCAGTTCAACCCCTTCGCCCTTTAAGAGCTCTACTGCGGAGTCGAGCAGCTGGTGAATATTGAGTTTGTTTGCGATTCTGCACGCCGGGCGCGCAAAGTCGAGCATGCTGGTAACTATGGTGTTCAGGCGGTCGGCCTCGCGTATCACAAGCTCGGCGTACTCCGTAAGCGTCTCGTCCTTTGTCTTGCGCGTTATCAGCTGCGCTGCTCCGCGAAGCCCCCCGAGAGGGTTCTTTATTTCATGGGCGAGGTTTGCCGCAAAGGTGCCGATGTAGGCGAGGCGGTCTTTTCTAAGCGCCGCGCCCTCAAGGGCCTTTATCCCTGAACGGTCTTTAAGGGCGACTACTGCTCCGACTACCGCGCCGTTGTTATCAAGCACCCGGCTTGTGGTAACACCTACTGCGATAGGTCCCGAAAAGCGTCTCGAAAGGTTCTGTTGGTGGTCGGTAAGAAGACGGCCCGAACTCATTGTGGCCGTGACATGAGCGACAAAATCGGGGTCTTTGCGAAAGACCGACGTTAGCGGGCGGCCAACCGCCGTGGTTCTCGATACTTCGCATAACACCTCTGCCGCCTGGTTGAAGGAGCAGATAGTGAGGTTGGAGTCTAACCCGATAATGCCGTCGGGCAGACTTTCTAAGACGTCACTTTCTGAGATCATGAGAATAGTCCCTGTAATGAACAGCAGTATGTGCCCAATAATTAAGCATCATAGCAAGCCAAACCAGACAATGCAACTCAAATAATATAGATAAGTCTTGTTTAAGTGCCTTTCTTTTGTGCTTTTTCTCTTTTTTTGGCTCTTTTTGCTCCCTATGCTTCTACTCGTCGCTTTTCGACTTGACCGTGGCCGTTGCTTTAAATGATAATCGGTTCTATGGAGACCGAACTTGTTGCAGGGCTGATAATAAGAGACCGACGCCTGCTTCTGGTGCGAAACGCAAAATACTCTGTAGAGCGTATTGAGCCGCCCGGAGGCAAGGTCGAAGCGGGTGAAACGCGCGAAGGCGCGCTCGTGCGCGAGGTAACCGAGGAGACGGGGCTAACGGTTCAGAGTCAATCGTACTTCGGGGCCTATAAGACCGACTCGCCCGAAGGAACCTTTACTGTCTATACCTACCTCTGCGTTGTGGCCGGGGGCGAGCCAGAGGTGAGGGAGCCGGAGAAGACGCCGGAAGTTGGCTGGTATACTATAGAAGAGTTAGAAGAGTTGAGTAGAGGCACGGAGCTTGCGCCGAACATGAAAGCGGCAATGGGGAAGATTATAGAGCTACTTGGCTAAAAAAACTTTGATGGCAAAAGAATTCAGATGGTAAAAAAAAGGGGAAGCTCCGTTCTTCGGAGCTTCCCCTTTTTTATATTCAATCGGGCTGCGTCTGGTGGCAATTTCCTGGGCAGAAATGAACGGCCCGGTTACCTGTAGAGCAGCTCCTCTTTCAGCTCGTACGTATACGGCAGGTCGTTGACCTTCCAGCCGCTTACCGTTCTGTGTCCCGCTTCGTCTAGAGCGCCCTCGAAGCTGTCGGTCATGTAGAGCGTTCTGTCGAAGCCCGCAATGTTGAGAACTGTTGCCGCCGCTTTTGCGCGTCCACCGCTCCGGCAGATGATGATCAGCGTGTCGGACTTCTTGTACCGCGCAGCAACCTGAGGCACGAACTCTCTGTTGGTCTCCCACGACGGAAAGAATTTTAATGGAATGTTAGCCACGCCGTTCGGGAGATCGGGGTGCCCGACGAAGATATACTCCGCAACCGTCCGAACGTCTACGATAAAGGTGTCGGCGGGGCTCGCCATCACCATCTCGTACGCCTCTTTAGACTCTATCCCTTTGGGCTCAGTAGCCTCCGCCGTGCCGGTGAACGTCAGAGCAAAGAGTCCTATAAAGACGCTAGAGAGTATTGCTGTTAGTTTCGTCTTCATTATTACACCTCCATAAAAAGTATAGCAGAAAAAGAGCACTCTTTTACTTGGTGAAGAGCTTCTTGATGGCGGCTCTGTACGGCCGCGTTGCAACGCCCTTTTCGGTTATAATCCCTGCAACGAACTTGGCAGGCGTTACGTCGAAGGCCGGGTTCAGAACGTTAATTCCGGCTGGCGCTACGCGTTTACCGGCCCAGTGCGTTACCTCTTTCGTGTCGCGCTCCTCAATAGGAATTTCGGTTCCGTCCTTTATAGCCATGTCTATTGTCGAGAGCGGGGCGGCGACGTAGAAGGGTATCTTGTGCTCTTTGGCCAGAACCGCGACCATGTAGGTTCCTATCTTGTTGGCTATATCTCCGTTGGAGGCTATGCGGTCACTGCCGACCACAACCGCGTCGATGAGTCCCTTGCTCATCATGTGCCCGGCCATGTTGTCGGTTATAAGAGTTACGTCTATCTTGTCTTTCTTAAGCTCCCATGCGGTCAGGCGCGTGCCCTGCATAAAGGGACGGGTCTCGTCGGCAAAGACCTTTACGTTCTTTCCGGCCTCTATGGCGCCGCGTATGACTCCAAGCGCAGTGCCGTAACCGGCAGTAGCCAGCGCGCCTGCGTTGCAGTGCGTAAGCACGGTCCAGTTCTTCTTCATGAGCCTGCCACCGTTCTTGCCGATTGCTTTATTTATCTCGATATCCTCTTTGTGGATCCGCTTCGCTTCAGCTACGAGAGCCTTCTTTAGCGCCTCTACCGAGAGCTCAGCGTTCGCTTCAACGAAGTCGTTCATGCGGTTCAAGGCCCAGAAGAGATTTACCGCCGTCGGGCGCGTTGCAGCGAGAACCTTAGTGATCTTCTTAAGCTCGCGGAGCAGCACCTTCTTGTCGTTGGTCTTGACCTTTATCGCACCGAGCGCAAAGCCCATTGCCGCAGATACTCCGATTGCCGGAGCCCCGCGAACGACCATATCCTTAATAGCCTTTGCAACGGCCTTGTAGTCTCTCAGCACAAGGTACTTCTCTTTAGCCGGCAGTATCCTCTGGTCGATCATAACGACCGTATTGCTCTTCCACTCAACAATCTTGAACATCGTAAGTTATCTCGCTTTCTTTTTATGTAGCAGCTCTTTATATTATTATCTTTTTAGTCGTCTGTCTCTTTAGTTGCCGGGTAGTCGGTTGTGTCGGCAAGAAAGACTGAGGCGTCGAACGGTTGAACGCGTACCGTCTCGTTTGCGCCGAAGCCAGAGGAGTCTGGCGGGGCGATGATGTAGGCGTTTGCGTCTACCATCGTGGTTATCGCGCCGGAACTCTGTCCCTTAAGCGGCGTTACGGTATAGTCGTCGCCTTCGGTATTCAAGACCGCGCGCAGGAAGTTCATTCTACCCGGACGAATCCGTACGCCCTCTGTTATGGTGGCTTTAAGAGTCGTTTGGAAGATGGCCTCGCGTCCTGCCATCTTTAGAAGCGCGGGGCGGACGAACTGCTCGAAGGCGACCATCGACGAGACCGGGTTTCCGGGGAGGCCGAAGGCCGGACGGCCCGATATCACGCCGAAGGCCAGAGGCTTGCCCGGCTTTAGCGCGACCTTCCAGAAGCGCATCGTGGAGCCGAGTTCGGAGAGAACGTCCTTTACGAGGTCGTAGTCGCCTACGGAGACTCCGCCCGAGGTTATGATGGCGTCGGCCTCTATCGCTTCGTTCAACTTCTCTGTAAGGCTCTCGCGCGTGTCGCGCGCAATACCTAAAAAACGGACAATGCAGCCCGCGCTCTCGGCGAGCGCGGCAAGCGCGTAGCCGTTGGAGTTTGTTATCTGCCCTTTGTCGGGCCGCTTGTCTATGTCAACGAGTTCGTCTCCTGTTGAGAGCACCGCGACCACAGGTCGTTTGTAGACCGTAACCTCTGGCTGCCCAACTGCGGCGAGCATAAGAATTTCAGCCGGGCGTATGAGGGTTCCGGCAGAAATTACTCTCTGGCCTATGCGGAAATCTTCGCCGCTGTAGCGGATATTGTCGCCCCCGTTGGGTGCGGCCTTGATTAACACTTCGCCGGACTCTTCGAGCTTCTCGGTACGCTCGACCATCACGACGGCGTCTGCGCCGTCGGGCACCGGGGCGCCTGTCATTATGCGCACCGCTTCGCCCGGCCCTACGGGGGCATGCGGAAAGGAGCCTGCCGGAAGGTCGTAGAGCACCTTCAGCTTAGTCGGGCACTCTTCTGTCGCGGCAACGGCGTCGGCAGCCATAATGGCGTAGCCGTCCATTGCAGAGTTGTCCCACGGAGGGTTTGCGCGTTTTGCGAGCACGTGTTCGGCGATTACCCTGCCCGAAGCGTGCAGCGACTCGACCGTTTCTGTGCCGAGAGGCGCGACCTCATTAAGTATTATCTCTATGGCCTCTTGAACCGGTAGCATTTTATGTCCTCGTTATTTTAGAGTTTCGACAATCTAAGCAAGACAAAAAGAGAGCCTCAGGTGAAGGCTCTCTTACCCATACGCTAACAGATAAGCGCGGGGTTGTAAATGGCGTTGCTGTTGGATGAGAGGATTTTGCTTCTGTTCTAGCTGCCGGGCTCTGTCTCGAGCATAAAAAACGAAAGTTCCCCGTGAGGTTGGTCTATTGCCTGATGCACCTGTTTAGGCATAAGCGGCTTTCACCCGGAACTGATGGAGGGGGATTTCAAGAGTACACCTACAAGTCCTCAGTTTCGGGGAAGTCATAGGATTATCGATTTCCAGTAAAAGGTATCAAGACTGCTTTGATATAGTGAACTGGAGATTTGGGTTGAAGTTAATTGTTGATAATCGATACTTCAATACGACGATTCCGTTTGCGTCCCTCTTTTGTTTCATTGGATGCTACCGGGCGCGTTTCACCATAACCTGTTACAGAAAGATCTCTTGAATCGATTTTGCCGATCTTTTTCAGAAATAGGGCTACTGTCTGCGCGCGCTTTTGTGAAAGCTTCATATTAAGCGCTGCGCTGCCGGTAGAGTCAGTATGCCCTATAACAATGATTTTGGGGTTATCAAAAACATTAATGGCTTTCATTATTCTTTCCAAAAGGTCAAAGTTGCTCGAATCGATCTCATTTCCTCCAACTTTAAAGTCAAAAGCATGCGTTTCGAGCAGCACGTTGTTGCCTTGCCGATAAACATAGGCCTCTTCCTCTGTAAATATCGACTGAAT
>JADFVP010000049.1 GCA_015222595.1 Pseudomonadota bacterium | reverse complement strand
CCAATTTTGTAGCTGCTCTGGCCATAGGCTTCGTCGTTGTAGCAGGTGTAGCAGGCACAGCCTCTGCCGGAACCTATAACAAGAACCCGAACGACTACTCCGTAGGAGACGCGGCAAACGGCATAGCCACTTCACGCCACAACCTCGGCGGCTTCGGCGAGTACATCGTCTCTCCCAACACTACAGAGATCTGCATCTTCTGCCACACGCCTCACCACAGCAACTCAGACATGACGCCGCTGTGGAACAGAAACATCACCTCCACCACATTCACGGCATACGGCGACACCATCGGCGGCAGCTCCATCTCCACGGTGCTCGGCCCTTCGCTCGCCTGCCTCTCGTGCCACGACGGAGTCACCACGTTCGATAACCTTGTGAACAAGCCCGGCAAGGGGCTGGGCTCCGGGGGCGACGCGTGGAACTTTACCGTAAACGGCGTAGACTACATAACAGCCTTTTCGGCCTCAGGCGTCACCGACTACGCGCTTCAGCACAGCGGAAGGCTCGACATCGGCGGAGGGTCGGTTAACGCCATAAACGCCGGCTCAGGCCTCTCGGACGACCACCCCGTCGGGGTTAAGTACCAGGGAGGGGTCAAGGCTTCGCTAAGACTGGAGAGCACGATCATCTCCACCATAGACCTTGCGGGCGACCTTGCCGCTTCCGCGACCGACGGCAGCGCGCCGTACGGAATAGACATGAGCCAGAACCTCTGGTCGGTCGCAGGCTTTATCTCAGACATAGCCACTATTGGGGATCTCCTGCGCGGTGGAAACGTCGAGTGCGGAAGCTGCCACGACCCGCACTTCAACAACAAGAGCTGGGTTGAGGTAGAGTCCACATGGGGCACGGCCTTCGAGTCGAACGGCCTCTTCTTGAGAAGAGTGCAGGGCAACTCAGGCTCGGGCGTCTGCAGAACCTGCCACGAGAAGTAAGCGTCCAGACAAAAGAAATCCAAAGACCGGAGAGACTACCTAAGTCGCTCCGGTCTTTTTTTTATGCGTGCTCTCTTCTTCTGCGCCTATCATAACGACTTAATTTTACAGCCGCGCTATCACCGTGTCCGAGAGGGTCACCCCCTTCGGGGTGAGCAAGAGGTCCTCGCCGCCTTCCCCGCCTTTGTAAAGCAGCCCGTGCTCAATCAAGTCAATAGCTCCTGCAAAGAAATCAACAGGCAGCGCACCGAACCGCTCTTTAAACCCAATAGCAACGATACCGATGTCGAGCCTTCGAAGCCCCAGCATCGCGGCCTCTAGCGCAGCACTCTCTCCGGTCAGCTCCTCGGAGCCCTCCGTGGCGACGCCTGTTCGCTCTACCGCCACTTCGTACTCACTGACCCCGGAGATGTTCCAGCTTCTTGTGCCCCACTCGCGCACTCCTTTACCCAACTCGCTCGAATAGACCAGAGAGTGCGCGCCGGCACCGAGTCCTAAGTACTCGGCTCCACTCCAGTAACTGCTGTTGTGGAGGCTTCTGCGCCCGGGGAGCGCGAAGTTGGAGACCTCGTAATGGTCGTAGCCCGCGCCTGTTATCACCTCAATTGCCACGGAGTAGAGCGCGACGTAGGTTTCGTCGGTTATAGTCCCCCCGTCGTTTATAGTCCCGTCTTTTGGAGTCCCCCCCGCCTCCCTTAAAGACGAAGACCCTAAAGACGAAGAACCTGAAGGCCCTTCTACACTCTCTCCAGAATAACGGGCATAAAAGGGTGTGCCCTCCTCTATAGTCAGGCCGTAGAGCGAGATGTGTTCGGGCCTCAGTTCCACCGCCCTCTTGAGGCTCTCGCGCCAGCTCTCGACAGTTCTGCCCGGCAAACCGAATATCAGGTCTATTCCGATATTTTCAAAACCCGCTGCGCGCGCTGCCTCGTAGGCTGTAACGGCCTCCTCGACCGAGTGCGGCCTGCCGAGAAGTTTTAACTCGGCATCAGAAAAAGATTGAACTCCGATAGAGAGGCGGTTGACACCTGCGTCGAGGTAGCCGCGAAGCTTGTCTTTAGAGACTGCCTTGTCGTTAGAGACCGGCCCTTGTAGAACCGACTCCGGGTTAGCCTCCAGCGTGATCTCTTCAATAGACAAAGAAGAAGAGGAGCCGCCGCCCTTCCCTCTTACTTTGTTAACATGAGAAATAAAACGCGCAACCGACTCTGCACTTAGAAGGCTAGGAGTGCCGCCGCCGAAGTAGAGCGTAGCAGGATTGAAAGTTGTACGACCGAGGGACTTTAGCCTTGAGTCGAGTTCGGCCATGAGGCAGTCGATATACCGGGACTCTTCAAAAGAATCGAACGGGTGGGCAGTAGGGCCGGAGACCGGCACGGAGTTGAAGTCGCAGTACGGGCACTTGGAGGTGCAGAACGGGACGTGAATATATAAACCCTGCCGGCTTGGAAGGTTGGATTGACCGGAGCGGCCTACCGGGTTGTCTCTCTCTTTGGTCATTGGTCTGTTCATAGGTGTAGGGTGTCCAGTGCCACCCTCTACGGCTATACCTTTGGCTTGATCGCTTCTATAGTGGCAGAAAGAATAAAATCCTCGATCTTGCTGTCCGGGTGCCAGTCGCGGATAAACTCTCTGCTTTCGTCTTTAGGTTCTATTCTAATCTCCTCGAACCCGGCCCCTTTCAACATAGACTCGATATCGGCTACCGGTGAGGCTCCGGCCATACAACCGGTAAAGAGCGCCATATCACTCTTAACACTCTCCGGCAACTCGGCAGTTGCGACAATATCCGATATTGCCAACCGCCCTCCTGGCTTTAATACCCGGAATGTTTCCTGAAATACTTTTGCTTTCTCAGGCGACAGGTTAATCACACAGTTTGAGAGAATAACATCTATGGTGCCGTCAGCCACAGGCAGGTGCTCTATCTCTCCGAGTCGAAATTCGACATTCTCATAACCGGTTCTTTCCACGTTGCTGCGCGCTTTGCTGAGCATCTCGGTAGTCATATCCACACCGATTACCTGCCCAGACTGACCAACTTCCTTAGCAGCTAGAAAGCAGTCGAAACCTCCGCCACTTCCAAGGTCCAGCACTGTTTCGCCTCTCTTTAGTGACGCGATGGCGTGCGGGTTCCCGCACCCGAGCCCCATGTTCGCGCCGTCCGGAACCGTACCAACCTCCTCTGTCGAATAACCGAGCGCCATTGAGGCTGTTTGTGCATCTGTACCGGACTCATCACAACAAGAAGGCGCCGAAGTGCAGCAACCATCGTCATCTGATTTTGCCACCTTACCATACTGTTCGCGGACCGCTTTACGGATATTCTCATGTGCTGACTGTGTCATTGCTGTCTCCATTCTTGAGGTTGAAAAGTTGATCTCACCCCTATAGACGAAGTAATTCTAAAAAGGACGCAAAGAAAAAACTACCTACCAGACGTTCCATCTGTACTCTTATTATAACAGGTTCGCGGGAGATAAAAAAGTTCGTCGATTGGACTACGTTTTGCTAACCTAAGCGGCCTGCAAAAAAAAGATTGACCACTTGTGTAGATTAGCGTATTCTAACAACTTGTAGAAAAGAGAGAAGACTTGTAAATTTTTAACACTGTTTGCACAACACTCTCCGATTTATGAAATTTTTAGAAAGGAGGTACGTGCTATGGAAACCGGAAAAGTTAAGTGGTTCAACGAGTCAAAAGGTTTTGGCTTTATTGAGCGTGAGTCAGGCGACGATGTTTTTGTTCATTTCTCAGAGATTCAGGGTGATGGATTCAAGACTCTTGCTGAAGGTCAGGCTGTAGAGTTTGAAGTTACTCAGGATGCAAAAGGTGCAAAGGCTTCAAATGTTGTAGGTCTCTAAATTACTTTGCTCTATTCAAAGGCCCTCACCAATTTTGGTGAGGGCCTTTTTTTGTCTTCGACACAAGTCTTGCAGGGTGGGCAGTGCCCACCGTTAAAGTCTCCACCAACCACCGCGCCCTGCGTGGAACTCCCCCACACCTCTTCTTCCATCCGACAGAGCGTAGGTTGGGT
>JADFVP010000048.1 GCA_015222595.1 Pseudomonadota bacterium | reverse complement strand
GCGGCGCAGAGGACGACAAAGCAGCCGGAGCTACAGGAGCCGCGCCGTCTGAAGCAGACGGCAATAAAGAAGAGGGTTCCGACAGGCCACCGCGCAGAGGCAACTCAAGAAGAGGCGGCAGAGGTGGTGCGCGCAGAGGCGGCAGAGCCAGAGAAGGGGCCGAGGACAGAGATGCTAAAGAGGGCGGTGACAGTAAAGAAGGAGCCGAGGGTAAAGGCGGCGGCGAGGGTAGAGGCTCAGGAGGACGCACCGGGTCTCAGGGTCAGGGCCGAAGAGAGAACCGCAGAGAGCCACGCGCGCGTACATCAGGCCGCAGCATGCGCCCGAGAGAACCGCGCCCTAAGATAATAAGGAACGTCAAGAAGAAGCTCCTTGTAAATTCCACCCCCTTTGAGACCCGTATAGCCCTCATAGAGAACGGACGCCTGGCCGAGTTCCATGTAGAGAGAATGAACAGGCAGAGGGGCATTACCGGCAACATCTACAAGGGCAAGATCGTTCGCGTGCTTCCGGGCATGCAGTCGGCCTTTGTCGAGATCGGGCTTGCAAGAACTGCCTTCTTCCACGTGTCGGACATAAAGAAATCGATGGCCGGCTTCGACGAGGACGACGAGAAGCAGCCGGTACGCAACGAGCAGGGCGTGTACCGTATTCAGGACATGATAAAAGAGGGGCAGGAGGTGATGGTGCAGGTAGCCAAGGAGCCGATAGGCACCAAGGGCGCGCGCGTTACCTCTTATGTCTCCCTTCCCGGCAGGTACTTGGTCTTCATGCCGACCTACGGAAAGATCGCGGTTTCGCGCAGAATTCCGAGCGACAAGGAGCGGCGCAGACTCAAGGAGATAGTCCATAATCTTCGGCCCAAGGGCTGCGGCTTTATCATCAGAACGGTCTGCGAGGGCGTGTCGCGCGAAGAGATAGAGGCCGACATGACCTTTCTCATCAAGCTCTGGGAGAGGATACAGAACAACAGAGAGACTGTCTCGAACCCCGGTGTTCTTTATGAGGAACTCGACCTGACGCTGCGCACAATACGCGACACCTTCAGCTCCGACATCGAGAAGCTGATAATAGACAGCAAAGAGGAGTACGACAGGGCGAGCAAGTTCATCAACGAGTTCATGCCCTCTCTCGCTCCACGTGTCGAGCTTTACGACGGGGGCGACGAACTCTACGATGCCAACGGCGTAGACATCGAGCTTGGCAACGCGGTAGACAGAAAGGTATGGCTCCGTTCGGGCGGCCATCTTGTGATGGATCAGATGGAGGCCTTGACTGCAATAGACGTAAATACCGGAAAGTACGTCGGCAAGAAGAACTCCGACCAGACGATACTGAAGACCAACCTGGAGGCGGTAGACGAGGTCGTCTATCAGCTAAGGCTTCGGAATATCGGCGGAATTATCGTTATCGACTTTATCGATATGGAGCGGCTGCCGGATCGCGAGAAGGTCTATAACGAGCTTCGCGAGGCGCTTAGGGCAGACAAGGCGCGGACCAATATCTTAATGGTCTCGGAACTCGGCATAGTCGAGATGACGCGCAAGAGAACGCGCGAGTCCATCTCGCAGTCGCTCTGCGAGCCGTGTCCGTACTGCGAGGGCAACGCCATTGTCCGCCACGTCGATACCATTATCATGGATATTTACAGGGACATGCTCCGCGAGATGCCGAATAAGAAGAAGGCTACCATCTACGTAAGTCCGGCTGTTGCCGAGCGTTTTAAGACCGAGACCGCTGTGCTCGACGAGCTGAAGAAGCGTTTTCCGGGCAAAGAGATGAGCGTGAAATCCGTCGACCGTTTCCATCAGGAGCGCTACGAGATCTTCTAGCCTTGAGCCTAAATCTGAAATAAAAAAGCCCCCTGCTTTCGAGCAAGGGGTTTTTTATTTCCACTTTTGTAACTCTAACTCCCCACAATTCCCCTTCGATTGTCCTTGACGAATTTCGACGAATTCCGGAGATTTTCGCCGACCGACCACGACTATAGGAGGCCGGGTGGCGAAAACTGACGGCCAAATCGGTAAGAAAAAGAGTTGAAATTCGTCAGTTTTCACTTTGTACGGCCCCTTGGCCCTTCTGGTTAATAAAAGCCATTTCCCATTGACAAACGCAACTCAGTTGCATTATACTTCACTCATGCCAGACTCTGCCGCCATACTCGAAAAACTCCGCAAGGACGGATTTCGTCTAACACAGACCCGGAAGGCCGTTGTCGGTCTCTTCCTAACCGGAGCGTCCGATTCATCGGGCCCCGCAGGTCCAATGACCGCGCCCGAGCTTCTGCTCGCACTTGAGGCACTTGGAGTCTCTGTAAACAAGACGACCGTCTACCGCGAGATCGATTTTCTGATGGCCCGCAAACTCCTGCGCGAAGTTCACCTTGGCGACGGAGTTCGGCGGTACGAATACTTGGAGGGCGGGCACCACCATCACCTCGTCTGCGTAGAGTGCAACAACATAGAGTGCTTTGAGATGACCGGCTGCCTAAAAGAGTTCGAGGCGCAGATAACTTCGGAGAGAAACTTTCGGTTCATAAAGCACTCGCTCGAATTCTTCGGTGTCTGCGGCCAATGTACCGTGTCTAGCGAGCTGGGCGGCTCGGAAGTAAAAGAGAGTGTCGAGAGCACGCTATGAGACGCTACACACATTTGTTAATCCTCATACTTTCGCTAGCGATAGCAGGGGTGGTAGCGGGTTGTGCCGAGCGCAGCGCCGAGACAGGAGCGAACGCAAAGCTCGACGTCATGGTCAGCATAGAGCCGATGGCCGCCTTTGTCGAGGCTGTTGGCGGCGACCGGGTCTCTGTTACGGTCATGGTGCCAAAGGGCGCGAGCCCACACACCTACGAGCCGAAGCCGAGCCAGCTTAGAAGCGTCTCGCGCGCCGTGCTCTACGCCAAGGTCGGCTCCGGCGTTGGGTTCGAGCTTGCATGGATGGATAGGATTGTAGAGCTGAATAAGAAGATGCGCGTGGTCGATGCTTCTGTCGGGGTAGAGCTTCTCGATTCCGGGACTGAGGACGAAGAGGATGCAGCATCTCATGACGACCACGGCGACGGTCTGCATGACGATCACGATTCTAACGGCGAAGGCGCAACCGGTAAAGAGCACGGCGCGCACTCGCACGCAGGCGGAACCGATCCGCACATCTGGACCTCTCCGAAGAACGCAGCACTGATGGTCGAAAATATCTACGTCGCGCTGGCAAGCTTAGACCCCGAAGGCGCTGAAACGTACAGGGCCAACAAAGAGGCCTATATAGAAGAGCTGAACGGACTCGACACCCGGATACGCGCGCTGTTAAAGGGTAAAGAGGGTACGCGAGTAATTGTCTACCACCCTGCATGGGCCTACCTTGCGGTCGAGTACGGCCTCGTAGAGGTGCCGATAGAGCGCGATGGCAAGGCGCCGTCTCCTCAACAGATTGTCAATATCGTTCGGCGGGCGAAGCGCGACAGAGTTACCGTTCTCTTCGCCTCCCCGGAGTTTTCTACCCGCGCAGCCACGGTAATTGCAAGGGAGCTTGGCGGTACGGTAGTCCACCTGAGTCCATTGGACAGAGAGTACTTAGAGAATATGGAGCGCGTAGCAGAGGCGTTCGGCAAGTTATAAAGAACAGTTAAGAG
>JADFVP010000047.1 GCA_015222595.1 Pseudomonadota bacterium | reverse complement strand
GGCGTCTTCTTGGTGATATCGTTCGGCACTTCATCGAGAGTATAGCCGACGGCCAGAAGCGCGGCTATCTTTGCAATTGGAAATCCGGTTGCCTTGGAAGCGAGCGCACTTGAGCGCGACACGCGCGGGTTCATCTCGATAACATAGACCTTGCCGTTTTCGGGATTCACTGAGAACTGTATGTTACTGCCTCCGGTATCGACCCCTATCTCGCGAATAATGCGAATGGCGTAGTCGCGCATCAGCTGGTACTCTTTGTCGGTCAGGGTCTGGGCCGGAGCAACGGTAATGGAGTCTCCGGTATGCACGCCCATGGGGTCGAGGTTCTCAATGGAGCAGATGATGACGACGTTGTCGTTGTTGTCGCGCATCACCTCAAGCTCGTACTCCTTCCAGCCTATCACCGACTCTTCTATCAGAAGCTCGTTGATGGGGCTGCACTCTAGCCCGAAGCGAACCATACTCTCGTACTCTTCTCTGTTGTAGGCTATGCCGCCGCCCATGCCGCCGAGCGTAAAAGAAGGGCGAATAATCGCCGGAAAGTCCATCCACTCGATTATCTCGTTTGCGGTTTCAATAGTACGCGCTTGGGCGCTACGCGGAACCTGAAGGCCGATCTTTTCCATTGCAACTTTAAAAAGCTCGCGCTCTTCGGCCTTCTCTATTGCCTCAAGTTTTGCGCCTATCATCTCGACATTGTTCTCTTCGAGTACGCCGGACTTGGCAAGCTCGACCGAGACGTTCAGCGCGGTCTGTCCGCCCATTGTAGGAAGCAGCGCGTCCGGTTTTTCGAGCTTTATTATCTTCTCGACCGTCTCTGCGGTAATCGGCTCAATATAGGTACGGTCGGCAGTTTCGGGGTCGGTCATAATGGTCGCCGGGTTCGAGTTTACGAGCACCACCGTATAACCGTCGTCTCTTAATGCCTTGCAGGCCTGCGTGCCGGAGTAGTCGAACTCGCACCCCTGCCCAATAACGATTGGGCCGGAGCCGATGATAAGTATCTTTTTTATGTCAGTCCGTTTTGGCAAAGCTGTTAGTGCTCCTAAAATTCAAAGTGTCAAAGTATGATCGTATGATAAAAAAAACTTGTCCCCACTCAACCCATCATCTCTACAAACCGCTTGAACAGATATGCCGAGTCGTGCGGACCGGGCGAGGCCTCCGGGTGGTGCTGCACGGAGAAGAGCGGAAGCTCCTTGTGGCTGATGCCCTCTACCGTCTTATCGTTCAGGTTTATGTGCGTCAGCTCCGCTATCTCTTTCATGGAGTCGAGGTCAACGGCAAAGCCGTGGTTCTGAGACGTTATCTCGACCTTGGTCGTAGAGAGATCCTGCACCGGCTGGTTGCCGCCCCTGTGGCCGAACTTGAGCTTATAGGTGCTTCCTCCGAGCGCAAGCGAGAGGAGCTGATGGCCGAGACAGATTCCGAAGATCGGTTTTTTACCGATTAGCTCTTTAATAGTGTCGCGCGCATAACCAACTGCGTCCGGGTCTCCGGGGCCGTTGGAAAGGAAGATTCCGTCCGGGTTCATCTTCAGAACTTCGGCAGCCGTTGTAGAGGCAGGCACAACGGTAACGTCGCAACCGACGGTGTGAAGGTGGCGCAAAATATTGCGCTTGATACCGAAGTCGAAAGCAACGACCTTGTGCCGCGTCGGGTTGGCCACCGCCCTGGAGTGCAGACGGCGGTCGTACCGGTACTCGACATCCCAAAGCCCCTCGCTCCACTCGTACGGCTCGGCGCATGTCACCTCTTTAACGAGGTCGCGCCCGACTAAGCTCGGCGCGGCCATTGCTTTTGCAACAAGGGACTTCGCGTCGAGGTCTACAGTAGAGATGACGCCCTGCATTGCCCCCTTGGTACGTATAAGGCGCGTAAGCGCGCGCGTATCTATTCCGTAGATGCCGACTATGCCGTGCTTGACGAGGTAGTCGTTTATGCGCAATTCGCTCCGCCACGAACTCGGACGGGCGCACGGCTCTTTGACGATAAAGCCCTCTACCCACGGGTGTATCGACTCGGCGTCCTCGTCATTGGTGCCGTAGTTGCCCTGCTCCGTATAGGTCATGGTGACTATCTGCCCCTTGTAGGAGGGGTCTGTTAGAATCTCCTGATAGCCGGTTAGCGAGGTGTTGAAGCAGACCTCGGCAACTGTTTCGCCCTCTGCGCCAAAGGAGCGCCCCTCGAAGACCGTGCCGTCAGCGAGCGCCAAAATAGCCTTTTTTATATTGAGATTCATTCTAATGCCTTTTTTAAAGAAAATTATTCAGAGAGAGTAAAAACGGTCTTGCCGCCGACTATTGTCCGCTCTACTCGCGCTTTCATCTTAGCACCGATATACGGGCTGTTCTTCGATTTTGATACAATCTTGTCGGCCTCTACCGTCCACTCGGCTCCAAGATCTATAATAGCAATATCAGCCGGACCGCCGACTCTGAGAAATCCGCAGTTAAGCCCTATGGCCTTGGCCGGAGAAGCGGTCATAGCCTCTACTGCGCGCGCAAGCGTAAGTTTTCCGTCGAGCACAAGGCCGTAGACGAGCGAGAAGGCGGTCTCTAGTCCGATGATTCCGTTGGCCGCAGTAGCGAACTCCACATCCTTTTCTATGACCGAATGCGGCGCGTGGTCGGTGGCCACGGAGCCTATGGTGCCGTCTGCGAGACCATCGATAAGAGCGTCCACATCAGCGGAGCTTCTTAGCGGCGGATTCATCTTGGCGTCCGTGTCGTACCCCTCTACGCTTGAGTCGGTTAGCGTAATATGGTGCGGGGCGACCTCTGCCGTAACGTTAACGCCTCGCGTTCTAGCAGCGCGTACAAGCTCAACCCCGCCCCTGGTCGAGACGTGGGCAACGTGAAGGTGGCCGCCGGTAAGCTCTGCGAGCATTATGTCGCGAGCTATCATAGAGTCTTCCGCCGCGTTCGGAATTCCGGGCAGCCCCAATCTCGTCGATACCGCGCCCTCGTTCATAACGCCGTCTCGTACAAGTTCCGGCTCCTCGGCGTGCGTTATAACGGCAGCGCCTACACCGGCGGAGTACTCTAGCGCGCGGCGCATGAGTCCTGAGTCTTGCACGGGCATTCCGTCGTCACTGAAGGCCACGCAACCGGCCTCCTTAAGCTCGCCCATCTCGGTCAGGCATTTGCCCTTTAGCCCGACACTCACCGCGCCTATAGGATAGACGTGCACGGGTGCACTCTCGGCCTTATTAGTTATATAGCGCGTAACGGACTGGTTGTCGTTCACCGGCTCTGTGTTGGCCATGCAGAGTATGGTGGTGAAGCCTCCGGCCGCTGCGGCTTGCGACCCGCTCTGTACGGTCTCTTTATATTCGAAGCCCGGTTCGCGCAGATGGGTATGAATATCTACGAGGCCCGGAGTTACGAGCTTGCCGGTGGCATCGATTATGTCTAGCCCCTCTACGCCCTCTTCTAGCGGGGAGTCGTCCGAGGCAGAGGCCTTGATGGAGGCGACGCGCCCGCCCATGATGTAGATGTTGCTGACTTCATCGAGGCCGGTAGACGGGTCTAATACCCTGCCGTTCTTTATAACGAGTCTGTTTGCCAAGCTCTGTGCTCCTATAAAAGTTTAAAGCCGTCAGTTTAAAAAACCTTATTCGCTGCTCTCGCGCGGCCCGCCGAGCAGAAGGTAG
Source organism: Pseudomonadota bacterium (assembly GCA_015222595.1). Taxonomy (GTDB): domain Bacteria; phylum Desulfobacterota; class GWC2-55-46; order GWC2-55-46; family JADFVP01; genus JADFVP01. The sequence continues at coordinate 1,276 of JADFVP010000047.1, read as the reverse complement.
AAGAGCGCCATGCGCACGGCTACCCCGTTGGTGACCTGCTCCAGAATAAGCGAGTACTCGCCGTCGGCAACGTCGGAAGAGATTTCCACTCCCCTGTTGATGGGGCCGGGGTGGAGTATCACCACGTCGTCTGCGGCGGCTTTCAGTTTATCTTTGTCTAAGCCCCAGAGAGTTGCGTACTCGCGAAGCGAGGGCAGAAAAGAGTCGCCCTGCCGCTCAAGCTGAATGCGGAGCATCATAATTACGTCTGCCCCCTTGATGGCCGAGACCGTATCTTTGGCCACGGTGCAACCGAGTTCCTCTATGCCGACGGGAATGAGGGTGCGCGGCCCGGTGACGACCACAGAGGCGCCGAGTTTTGAAAAACCGATAATGTTGGAGCGCGCCACTCGCGAGTGGGTAATGTCTCCGATGATGGCGACCTTCAGGCCGTCTATATGCCCCTTGCACTCTTTGACCGTCATCAGGTCGAGCAGCGCCTGGCTTGGGTGTTCGTGCGCTCCGTCTCCGGCGTTTATGACCGTGCAGTCTACGTACTTTGCAAGCATGTCGGGAGTTCCGGCAGAGGCGTGGCGAACGACTATGCAGTCGGGCTTCATGGCCTCGAGGTTACGCGCCGTATCTTTTATCGTCTCGCCCTTTACGGTCGAACTGGCAGAGACCGAGATATTTATGGCATCCGCGCTCATTCGTTTGGCGGCTATCTCGAAGCTCGTGCGCGTGCGCGTAGAGGGCTCGTAAAAGAGGTTGATGATGGTCTTGCCGCGAAGCGTTGGCACCTTCTTTATCTCGCGCGCAGAGACCTCTTTAAAGTTCTCCGCCGTGTCGAGTATAAGCAGAATCTCTTCAGCGCTGAGGCTCTCGATGCCGAGCAGGTTTTTGTTGGTCAGTGACATTAGAATCCGTATAAAAATTTAAAGGCAGTTTATAACTGTATTAATAATCTTAGAGCCGCCCTGTGGACGCTCTACTCGCTTGATTCGATATTCTGGTCAGAGCCTCTGGTGCCGACCACCACAGAGTTGACACCGTCATGCTCTTTAAGGTTGACCTTAACGCCCTCTACCATGGAGGTCGGTATGTTCTTGCCGACATAGTCGGCCTTTATCGGCAGCTCTCGGTGGCCCCGGTCTATCAAGACGGCGAGCTGTATCGCATGGGGCCGCCCGAAGTCCATAAGAGCGTTCATGGCAGCGCGTACGGTTCTGCCGGTAAAGAGCACGTCGTCCACTATAACCACCACGCGCGAGTTGACGTCTATCGGTATGTCCATCCT
>JADFVP010000253.1 GCA_015222595.1 Pseudomonadota bacterium | reverse complement strand
TTCTCTAGTGGCCCAGGCTGCCATGCAGAGTGGGTTGAGCAATACTGTACCAGATTTTGCCGGAGTATAGAAGAGAGTGTTGGGCTGCGCTGTTATTAAGGTAAGTGCAGGCGAGGCAGGAGAGGGCCGGGCGCAGTTAATCATTCGATAAAGTCGACGATGTAAATAGCGAGCTGGCCCATGAGAGAAAGTTAGGTCTTAAAGAGGTCTGTCTTGAAAAGATGGCCCACGAGAAAGCAGGTTGTGAAAATATGGCCCACTTTGGCCCACGAGAGGGGTGGCGCGCCTGAAAGAGAAATCGAAGGATGTGCAGACGGAATTGGGCGCGCCCAGAGAGTGGTTTGACACAGCTATGACAGTAGGGTAAAGTCGAAAGAGTGTTGCCTATCAGTTCTCAAGCATGCTGTAGAGTTCTTTTTCGATCTTCTCTTCTTTTACCTTACGAGCGACCGAGATCTCTTTCACGAGCAGGTTCTTTGCGGTATTGAACATCTTGCGTTCGCCGAAGGAGAGTTCCTTGTCGTACTTGAGCATGTAGAGGTCGCGTAGTACCTTTGCGACTTCCATTACGCAACCGCTCTTGATCTTGTCTGTATACTCGCGGTAGCGCCTGTTCCATGTCTGGGAGTCTACGGATGAGCTCTCCCTCTCTTTGAGGATGTCATAGACTTTTGGAACGAGGCTCTTCTTGACGATCTTTCTCAAGCCTACAGCAGTAGCGTTCTCGACCGGAACCATTATGGTAGCTTCGGTGTCGAGGACTTTAAGAATGTAGAATGATTTAATTTCTCCGGATACGTCTCTTGATTCTATTCCGGTGATCATACCTACTCCGTGTGCAGGATAGACGGCAAGCTCACCATTTTTGAACGAAAGGTCTACTTTTGGCATGAGGTTCCTTATAGTTATAGGAAAGAAAAGGTGTTTATTTTATAACATAAAAGTTGGGGCCAGTCAACACGTTTAGTCCGTTATCTCGGTTTGCCGGGCGATTTTATCGAAAAGAGCCTCGGAGATAGTCGGGTTTACCTCAACAGTAGTGAAGCGAACTACTAGGCTCTGATGCCTGTCGGTTTCAGGCTCGCCGGTCTCTGTGACGGAAATGACGAAGGGCAGGGTGCGTCCGTTCACCGCCTGATAGTCGGCAAACGTTACGTTCAGCACAGCAGCTCCGTTTACGTACTTGGTAGCCTCTGTTATCCGCCCCTCCGAGTCCGTTACCGTCCGGTACTCTTTCGTGGTCGGCGCTCTGCCCAGGAGGTACGAGACCAGTTCGCGCGAAGAGAAGCTGTACGGAAGCGCAGGGTCTCCGGGTGCGTAGGTGGTCTGCTTTGAATCTTTGTAGATAGAGACGTCGGTGCCGTTGCTTACCATTGCCCATGCGGTATGGCCGAAGGGGCCAAGGAGTTCTATTCTCAGCGAGGCCGGGTCGCGCGCAACAATCACGGCGCGTCCGCGCACAACTGTTCCGTTGGTAAACTCGACGATAGCGTTGCCCCTTATGGAAGGTGCGCGGGGTGAGTCGACGGCGTCGGTTGTCTTGGAGTGTTGCGCTACGGTGGCGCAGCCTGTTAAGAGCACAAGGGCGAATAGGGAGAGAACAAGGCGCACGTTATTCAATCCTGGTTGCGTTCAATTCGGCATTCAGTTTGTCTATTTTGCTCTGCACCTCTTTGTTACCCGGAGCGAGGCGCAGGCTATCCCGGTACGACAGGAGCGCCTTCTCTTTCAGGCTCATCTTGAGGTATGCGTCTCCGAGGTGCTCCTGCACTACCGCATCGTTAGGCAGGTACTCAACGGCCCTTTCGAGTGCGGAGACCGCTTTGGCGTACTCGCCTTTTTTGTAGTAGAGCCAGCCGAGGCTGTCGATAATATGGCCGCTCTCCGGCTTGATCTCCAGCGCCTTGTTTATTAGCTTCTCTGCCTCGCCCAGGCGTGTGCCTTTTTCAACATAGCTGTAGCCGATAAAGTTAAGCGCGTTGGCGTGCTCGGGGTTCAGTTCTATGACCTTGTACATGGTCGACAAGACCTTGGCGTCCATCTTGGCGTCTTCGTAGAGAACGCCAAGGGTGAATTGCAGGTTGGCGTCGCCGGGGTTTGAGGCTACCGCCTTCTCGAACGTCTCGACAGCCTCTACCGGTTTTTTGGCTACCCTGTAGATAGAGGCTAGCAGGCGCAGAAGCTCGGAGTCGTTCTGCTTGACCTCAAGGGCCCCTTTCAGTTCGGCAATGGTCTCTTCGAGGCGGCCCTGCCGTTCGAATATGTACGCCAGATGTATCTTCGCGTCCGTGTAGCTTGAGTCGTTGGCCGGAATGAGTGCAAACTCTGCGGTCGCCTCTTCTACCCTGTCGCTGGTCTCGTAGGCCGTGGCGAGGTAGTAGCGCACCCTGTGGAGGTCCGGGTTCGTCTCCAGAATATCTAAGAAACTATCGATAGCTTCGTCGTACTTCTTCTTTTCGAAGTTTATAAGGCCTATCTTTACAAGCGCATCTACTCTGGTCTCTTCATGTTTGGTCAGCTCTGTATACTGGTCGAGCGCTTTGTCGATTTCCTTCATCTGCAGGTAGAGGGCGCCGAGTCTGACGCGGAAACCGGTATTCTTGCTTATGGCGCTTACGGCCCTGGTGTAGATCTCTACGGCTTTCTCGGTCTCCTTGTTCACCTCGAACATCATGCCGAGTTCGTAGTAGGCGGCGTCGAAGTAGGAGTTTATGGAGATGGCCTTGTTGTAGTACTGCTCAGCTTTCACGAAGTCCGACCTCTGCACCTCTATCTTTGCGAGGTAGTAGTAGGCCATGATAGAGTCCGGCCTTTCAAGCAGCAGGCGGTTGAGCACGTCGGCGCCCTTGTCGAACTTGTTCATTCTGACGCTCAGAATGGCCAGGTAGAGGTAGTTCTTGGAGTTCGTTGGGTCTAGCTCGATAGCCTTCAGATAGTTTTCGCTTGCCGAGTCGGGATCGTTCTGTAGCGTATGGAGTTCTGCCAGGGTTACATAGGTGTCGGCAAGGGCAGGGTCGAGGCTCTTTGCCTTGCTCAACCTGTGAAGGGCCTTGTCGTGGGCGCCGGTCTGCAGGTAGAGCTTGCCGAGTTCGGCGTTCAAGAGCGCAGAGTCGGGGTCGAGCTTTACGGCCTTCTTGTAAAGCTCGATAGCTGTAGTTATGTCTCCCTCATTTACTAGAACCTGCGCTGTGGTGTAGTAGTAGTATGAGCGGGAAGTCTCTACGTCGGCCGCACCATGTGCGGGTCCGGCTCCGACAATAGGGGAGAGGAAGAGAAGTGCGGCAGCTGTTGCTATGCCGACCCTGAGTGGTATTTTAGTGAGTATGTTCATTCTGCCTCCGGATTGATACAGCAACGGAGCTGTTATTGCAATCTGCCTCTACAGTACTCTTATCGGTTATATAAGAGATAAATCCATTAGTAATTTTACCATCATTATGTCGAACAGTCAAACTGTACGGTTTTTATCGGTATTTTTTGGGTGGCGCCGCCCTTGCGGTTGCCAGGGCGGCGGGGTGGCTTGCGGGGCTACGGTTCAGGTGTGGCTGCTCTCAAGCCGCTTTCTTATAGCCGGAGGCAGGTGCACGCCCTCTGTGTCGAGGGTTGCAAAGAGCGCAATGAGCTTGTCTACCTTCTCTTCGGTAGACAGGCCCTTGTGAATAAGTATGCGGGTTTCGTCCTTTAGCGTGAAGATACCGCCCTCTGTATTAACAACGCCCTTCCTGAGGTCGTCGTACTTTATCTCTATCGACATGGACTCGGCCGCAGCTTCAAGTATGCTCAGAATTGCGTCGTCTTTCATATGGCGTCAGGCTCCTCTGTTCTTCTGCTCTTTATTGTTCGGCGAATTACCTCGTTTGGGACACCAGGTTCAGGCCCCGTTCCGATACCTCTTTCTATTTACCCGAAATTATAGCTTCGTGTCAAGAGCCATTGTCCTTAGGAGCCCCGGCAGAGAGAAAAAATATTGACATGGGAAAATGTGTGGTTTATAGTTCCGTATATAATTCAGTATCTATAGACGGTACGCGGCTTCTGTATTCATGCCGTAACGGGTCACCTGGTATCAGTAAAGAGTAACAGATTCTGGCCAGAAGCAGGCTCTGGTCGGTACAAGAGAGCATTTTGCAGGTGTGTAAGCCTTGGAATAGGGATCAGATCCCAAAAGAGAGGTATTTAATATGTCTGAGAACATACTTAACGTGACGGACTCGAACTTCGACGAGATGGTGCTTAAAGCCGATACTCCTGTGTTGGTCGATTACTGGGCATCGTGGTGCGCTCCTTGCCGTGCGATAGCTCCTGTTGTTGAGGAGGTGTCGAATGAGTACGAGGGCAAGATCAGAGTTGCAAAGATGAATGTCGATGAGAACCCGTCCACTCCCGGCAGGTACGGCGTGCGCGGTATACCGACCCTGATACTCTTTAAAGACGGTCAGGTGGTCGACCAGCTGGTCGGCGCGGTACCGAAGACTCAGATAACCGAACTCGTAGACAAGGGCCTCTAGGCAGACGGTCGGATTCGTTGCCATGACCTCTACGGTCGGAGTCGCTCTTTCGGGGCTCTTCAGTTCAGTTAACCATCCGGGCCGACTATCAGTTCAATCAGTCACTTGGGGCAGTCACAGGGTCGGTTGGTTATTTGGGCAGTCACTAAAGTCACTTACTAATAAAGCCGGTTATTTGTTCAAAAAGAGAGGGACAGGCTTGGGCCTGTCCCTCTCTTTTTGGCTTCGTATACGGAACATAGCATGGGTGGTAAAAAGCAATATACGGTTATAGCGCTGCTGTTCGCTCTGCTCTTCTTTTTCGGATGCGAAGAGGGTGGTAACAGTGCTGCTGAAAAGCCGGCTCCGGCTGCGTATGCTGCCTCGGCTGAGGCCAAAGGGTACGTGGGGGCGGTCGGAGACCCTGCCGTGGACTTTACGCTCACCACCTTCTCCGGCGAGACCTTCTCTTTATCCGGCGCGCTCGGGGCTCCTGTAGTTATCAACCTTTGGGCCTCGTGGTGCGGGCCCTGCAAGTACGAAGCCCCAGAACTGCAACGCTCTTACGAGAGCTTTAAAGGCAGCGGGGTTCGTTTTGTAGGTGTTGCGCTTCAGGACGCAGAGGAGAACTCCAGGGACTTTATAGAGCACTTCGGCTGGACCTTCCCTTCGGGCCCGGACTCGACGGGCGAGATAATGACCGCTTACAGGGCTATGGCGATACCGATGACCTATATAGTGGACGGTACAGGTACCGTATCGTATATTCATGTCGGCGCCATAAGCGAAGTCACACTGAAAAGAGAGCTTGAGCGGCTGCTGTAAAACTCCTCTTTCTTCTGCCTGCCGTTCTCTCTGCTCTTCTTTACCATACATTTTTTATATTCGCTCCGGGGGTTGCCCGAGAGCCGGAGCTTAGGTATAATCGAAGTTCTGACAAGTGGTTTAACTCTGTCTGGCATGGACTGGAAGAGCCAGGAAAGGTCGCGAAAAATGAAGATATCACCCTCTATTCTCTCTGCCGATTTCTCACGCCTGGGCGAAGAGCTTCGCGCTCTCGAAGAGGCCGGGGCCGACTATGTCCACGTAGACGTTATGGACGGGCGTTTCGTCTCCAACATAACCATAGGCCCCTTTATTGTTGAGGCGGCAAAGCGCGCCACTGCTCTACCGCTCGACGTTCACCTGATGATAGAGGAGCCGGAGAGGTATATCAGTGAGTTCGCTAGTGCCGGGGCCTCTATAATAACCGTGCATGCCGAGGCCACAAGACATCTCCACGGAGTGCTTCAGGATATTAAGAAGGCTGGCGTGCGCGCCGGAGTCTCTATAAACCCGGCGACCCCTGTTAGCGCGATAATCGATATTCTTGGCGACGTCGACCTAGTGCTCGTTATGAGCGTAAACCCCGGCTTTTCAGGTCAGTCCTTTATTCCGTCGAGCCTTGCAAAGCTGCGTCAGGTGCGCGCTGCGCTCGACGCCTGTTCGTCAAATGCGGAGCTGGAGGTTGACGGGGGCATAAAGACCGCTAATATTAAAGAGGCGGCTGACGCCGGGGCCGATGTATTTGTGTCGGGTTCAGGGATCTTCTCGTCCGGAGATTATAAGAAGACTATAACTGAAATGAGAGCCAGGGTAGGAGAGTTAGCGATATGAACCTTTACCTCGTAAGGCATGCTACTGCCAAGAGCGAGTTTGAAGACCCTTTAAGGGGTCTGTCTGACGAAGGCCGGGCCGACATAGAGGCTGTGGCGGAAATAGTCGCCCGCTCAGGGGCCGTACCTGTACGGATACTGCAGAGCGGAAAGAAGCGGGCCTTGGAGACCGCAGAGGTTCTGGCGCGGCATATAGGGTTCAACGGTGCGGTTGAGGTTGCCGAAGGGCTCGACCCGATGGATCTGACCGACACCTGGCTCGAACACGTCGATGCGTCTGACGATGACCTGATGCTTGTCGGCCACATGCCGTACATGGGCAAACTAGCAGCTCAGCTGACTACCGGTAATAAGGAGCGTGATTTTTTAGAGTTTGCAACGGCTACCGTGCTCTGTTTGAAGCGCGGAGGACGCGGGGCGTGGTATATAGGCTGGATGGTTACTCCGGAGAACTGCTCTCTAGTGCCGGACACCGCATAGGCGGCGGCTCACAGGCGACGGTTCAAAAGAAAGAGCCTGTTTTCAGGCCCTGCGCACTGCGCGGCCTTCATAGCTACCGTCCGGGGTAATGGGGGTTACGCCTTCTCCAGATAGATCTTGATAGTACTCTCCTCTTCTTCTATTCCAAGAAGCTTGTTCCCTGTCTCTTCGGCCCATACTGGCAGGTCTTTCTTCGACACAGGGTCGTCGGTAAGTATTTCGAGTACCTGGCCAGAATCCATCTGCTCGAGTTCGAGCGCTGTCTTAACCGAAGGCATCGGGCAGCTTAGGCCCCTTGCGTCGAGTTGTCTGTCTACTGAGTATCCCATCGTTAACAGTTCTCCATTATAAAAAATGCTTCTACTATTGAAAATGTTTCTTCTTTATGAAGTGGCTTCTCTGTAAAGTGCCTTTGCTGTAAAGTAAACCGACTCTCTACCCGTAATCCGGCCTTAGATAAAGAGGTTTACGTTTGAATCGCCCGCCTTCGACAGGTACGATACCGCCCCGATTATCTCCTGGCATTCGTCTATGAAGTCCTCTTTTACGAGCCCCATAACGGTCATGCTCATCTCGCAGGCGTAGAACTTAACGCCGAGTTCTCTGGCCATGTCGATAAATTCTCTCAGGCTCGGAACCCGCTTCTGGGCCATCATCATCTTCAACATCATGGGGCCCATGCCGGCCATGTTCATCTTTGAGAGCGCCAGCTTCTTGGCATGTCCACGGTTCATTATGTTGAGCATCTTCTGCATCCAGTTCTGCCCCTTGATAAGCCCGCCCTCTCGCTTTATCACATTGAGCCCCCAGAAGGTGAAGAAGATATTGACCTCTTTACCCATGGATGCGGCTGACGTTGCGATCACGAAGGCGGCTATGGCCTTGTCGAGGTCGCCGCTAAAGAGCACTATGGTTACAGAGCCTTTTTCGTTCGTCTTTACGGTCATGCTGGAAGTACCTCTTGCTTTCTATACTGACCGGCTCGTGCCTCTCCGGTTATGTCTGATTTCCTGGAAAAGATGGTAAAAGTCCCCGGTAGAGACCCCGTAATGATCCTTTGAGCATAATTTTATATTGTACTAAATTGTGCGGATTCGTCAAGCACGATGTTTATATGGTTGGCTCGG
>JADFVP010000252.1 GCA_015222595.1 Pseudomonadota bacterium | reverse complement strand
TGCTGCGCACGCCCTGCAGAGGTGGACCTCCTCAGCCTCTTCGACGTAGAGGACTCTTAGAACCTCCTCTATAGAGGTCAGCCCGGCGGACGTCTTCTCGAGACCGTCCTGGCTCATCAGGCGCATGCCTCCTTGCTGCGCGGCTCGGAGTATATCGGCCTCGGGTGCGTCGGAGGTAATCGCCTCGCGTACCGCAGGGGTGCAGACAAGGACCTCGAAGACCCCTATGCGCCCCTTGTACCCGGTCTTTGAGCAGCTCTTGCAACCGACACCACGGTAGAACTTTATCTTTGCCGCTTCGTCGCTCTTCAGCCCTAACTGCTTCAGCTCGTCCGCGCCCGGCTTGTAGACCTTCTTGCACTTATCGCAGAGCTTTCTTAGCAGGCGTTGAGCCACTATGCCGTTTAGCGAAGAGGCTATAAGGTACGTCGGTATGCCGAGATTCTTAAGGCGTGTTATGGCGGCTACAGCCGTGTTGGTGTGCAGCGTGGAGAGCACCAGATGGCCCGTAAGCGAACTCTGCACGGCAATGTTGGAGGTCTCAAGATCGCGCATCTCTCCGATCATTATAACGTCCGGGTCCTGGCGCAGAATCGATCTCAGGCCGAAGGAGAAGCTCAGGCCGGTTTTCTCGTTCACCGCAACCTGCTTCACTCCGGCAAGCTCGTACTCTATCGGCTCTTCCAGCGAGATGATATTTATTACGTCGGACTTTATATGCTTTATGGTTGCGTAGAGGCTGAAGGTCTTGCCAGAGCCGGTGGGGCCCGTTACAAGCACTATGCCCTGCGGTTTTTCAACTATAGAGCGTATTCGCTGGTAATCTTTGGACGAGAGCCCCAATTGGGCCAGACCCAGCAGATCGTTCTGGAGGTCGAGCACGCGTATGACTATCGACTCTCCGTACTGGATAGGGAGCACCGAGATTCGAAGATCGATCTCTCTGTCTTCTATGCGAATGCGTATCCTGCCGTCCTGCGGTATCCGTTTTTCCGAGATGTCGAGCATAGCGAGCACCTTGATGCGGCTCGTAACAGCACCCTGAACCCATTTGGGCAGCTCCATTGTATCGTGCAGCATGCCGTCTATGCGCACGCGCACCACGACGTTTTTGGCCCTCGGCTCAATATGGATGTCGCTTGCGCGGTGCTTTACGGCGTTGAAGATGATGGTGTTGACTATCTTGATGATTGGCGGGGCGGTGCCTTTTCTGACCGCGCTCTCGACTGATTGGGTAACGTCTACGGCGTCGGGCACTACCTCTACGTGGCCGTCCGTAATCTGGTTCAGTATCTCGTGCACCGGCTCCGACATATGGTAGTGGCGCTGTATAGCCTTTTTTATCTCGGTCCCTACAGCGACCGTCGGCTCTACGCTCCGGCCAGTTACGAAGCCTAAGTCCTGAATAGCGAGAAAGTCGAGCGGGTCGGCCATTGCGACCGTAAGCACGCCGCGCTCTATGGAGACGGGAAGGGCACGGTGCTTCACTGCGAGCTTCTCGCTCACCAGTTCTATTGCAGCCGGATCGACGACCGTTGTGTCGAAGTCGGTGTACGGAATGCCGAGCTGCACAGAGAGCGTGCGGGCCATATCGGTCTCGGTAATGTAGCCGTTCTCGATAAGGGTCTCGCCGAGGCGGTTGCCGGTCTTTAGATGCTCGGAGACGGCTGTGGCAAGCTGATCTTCTGTGATGTAGCCGGACTCAAGCAGTATATTGCCTATCTTTTTGGAGCCCCCGCCCTCTCTTCTCTTCTTTTTCTTTGTATCTGGCATATCCGCCAACCTCTCTTTGGTATTAATATCGCTGGAATTGTACCCGAATATTTAAGAGAAAGTAGTCTTAAACTACAGATTTGTCGAACTTTTTCGTCTATTTGCGCCTCTTTGGTCTGCACTCTGCAAAAGGCGCGCGGATAGAGAGCTCCCTCTGGGACAGGTTCGGAGCAAGGAACAAGGAGTGAGAGCGGTTGAGAGGGTAAGGCACGTAAACGAGAGTACTGTTTACTATATATATAGCACAAGAAATCTGGTAAGATAATGCCATTATTGATAAAAATAGTAAAGTACGAACTGGATCAAGAAATATCTCAATTTATTGGGCCGATTTGCCGATATGAATAGTAGGTTATATAGGTGCAGCAGCATAGCACATGACATACTAAAGAGATAGGGACTGCCATGAGTGTTTCACAAAACGAAGGTCTACAGGCAGCAGCAAAGGCTGTAGCGGCTATTGAGCCGAGGCAGAACCAGGATAAGGGCCAGATAGAAGAGAGGCAGCACGACAAGCCTGACTCTAAGGACGTAAGCACGTCCAACTCGAAGGCCTATGTAGTAAGTTTTACCGACGAGGCCGTCAAGCGCAGCGGAGACGCTAAAGAGTCGTATACCGGCGAGCGCGGCGGCGGGCATAAGCTTGAGCAGGATAATCTGAAGTCCGGCACTCAAAAGCAAGAAGTTAAGAGCGCCACCGACGAGGCCGTTTCCCGCGCCGAGTCCGGCGAGCCTGCAAAAGAGCCGTTTTCGGTTCCCGAAGAGATAAAGTCCGCTCAGGTAGAGAAGCCTGAAGTAAAGAGCAATTTCGTAGAGCCGGGTTCGGTTGAGCACGAGGTTACGAGCGCCACCGACGAGGCCTCAGAACGCGCAGCGTCGGGCGAGCCTGCAAAAGAGCCGTTTTCGGTTCCCGAAGAGGTGAAGTCCGCGCAGGTAGAGAAGCCTGCAGTAAAGAGCAACTTCGTAGAGCCGGGTTCGGTTGAGCAAGAGGTTACGAGCGCCACGGATGACGCCTCCAAGAGGGCCGCGTCGGGAGAGGTAGCAGAGCGCCCCGGAGCCGCACCCGGAGAGGTACAGAGCGCGCAGGTCGAAGAGGTTGAGGTAAAGAGCAACTTTAAAGAGCCGGGCACGGTAGAGCAAGAGGTTACGAGCGCCACGGACGATGCTTCCAAGAGGGCCGCGTCTGGAG
>JADFVP010000251.1 GCA_015222595.1 Pseudomonadota bacterium | reverse complement strand
GTCGAAGAGGCTGATCCTGTTGCCCAAGAGACGGACGAGCCTGTAGAGGAAGAGGTCGAACTGAATACGGCCGCAGACGAAGTAGAAGAGCCTGAATTCGAAGTCGTCTCGGAGGTAGATGATATTGAAGAGTTGGAAGACGCACAAGCAGATGAGGTTGAAGAGCCGTTAGAGACCGACGACCTTGCAGAGCAGGCCATCAGCGAGGCTATAGATGAGTTGATGGATAAGATAGAGCCCGAACTCTCGGCAGACGTGGAACTCGGCACCTCGCTAGAGAAGGTCGCTGACGATACCGTTGAGGAGAGGGAGGATGAGTACGTAGATCTTTCGGCAGAGCTTGGCATGGGTGAGGTAGATGCGACTATTGCGCCCCCTCCGACATCAACACGCGCCAACGAGACCTTCGACGAGTTCAGAACCGGTTTGGAAGATCAGCTTAGGCGCGAGGACACGGAGACGCACTACAATCTCGGTATAGCGTATATGGAAATGGAGCTTTACAAGGAGGCTTCCAAAGAGTTTAAGGTCGCCCTTAAGGACCCAAGCCTCGAACTCGACTGCTACAGCAGGCTCGGTATGTCGGCTATGGCCGAGTCGAATGCAGACGAGGCTATAACCTACTTTAAGAAGGCTCTCAAAGTAGAGGAGGGCTGGAGTGAGGATGAGCGCAAGGGCTGTATGTACGAGCTTGCGCTCGCATACGAGGCCGCACAGAATAGAGCAGAGGCTGCGGCGCTCTTTACAGAGATCCATGAGATAGACTCCGGCTACAGGGAGGTTGCTGTAAAGGTGGCGGAGTACGGGATCGTGAAGCCGCGCTCCATACCGATGGACGACTCGCTCATAGAGGTGGAGCTTCTGTAGCGAAGAACCGTTTTCTCGGCAGTTGCGCAGCAGGGGGAAGTAATAGACGGAGGTTCGGGCCTTTCAGGTTCGGGCCTTTTTTTGTTCTTGCCCAGTTCTGTCCATCTTCAACAGAGAGAGCCTGTGCGCCCTGCAAGGTTCCGGCTCCCCGTGCGCGGACCGGGGAGCGTATAACTGTTGACTTTTCTCCTATTGCGTGTCAATTTAAAAAACCGTACAGGCACAGAGACAGATGGATATGAACAGGTAGGGATGATAATGAATATAATCAGAACAGCAGTATTGACCGTGCTGATAGCCGTAACCTTTTCTCTGGCCGGCTGTTCGAGCAAGGATACAGGAGGTAGTACCGTGGCAGATACAGGAATAGACGAAACCAGGCTCACTTCACTCAAGAACACAGGGGCCGTTATAGAGACTAAGTATGGCGAGATGGTTGTGGAGTTCTTTGCGGACGAGGCACCGGGGCATGTAGACAACTTTGTTAAGCTGGCATCGGACGGCTTTTACGACGGCACTATCTTTCACCGCGTGATACCCGGCTTTATGATCCAGGGCGGAGACCCGAACACAAAGGGGCAGGAGCGCCATACCTACGGCCAGGGCGGCCCGGGCCATAACGTCAAGGCCGAGTTCAACAAGATTGGGCACGACCGTGGAATTCTTTCCATGGCGCGCTCTGCCGACCCGGACAGCGCAGGTTCTCAGTTCTTCGTAGTCGTCCAGAAGGCTCCGCACTTGGACGGCCAGTACACGGTCTTCGGTCGTGTTACCAGTGGACTCGAAGTGATGGACCAGATAGTCAACCTGCCGCGCGACTCGCGTGACCTGCCTGATGAGAGGGTAGAGATGAAGATTCGCATCGTCGAGCAGAACGACTAGGCTCTCTGGCGGGGTCTTTTGGCCCCTTTTTGGTTCCGAAGGTTAGATCGGTTTTTTTGCGGCGAGGGCTCCTCAGTTTTCAGGGCCCTCGCCTGTTTTTTGCACCGGACAGCGCAGGTCTGGATAGAAGATTTGCTTTTATATAAACGGTATTTAACGCTTGCAATGGACTTTTTAATGTGCTAAATTTGTTTTATCGATGAAGTCTGTCGAGAAAAGTGGGCTCGCGCCCACTTTTTTGTTATCCGAGTTCCAGCGTTTTTTTTTGCGTTCGAACTTCCGGCACCCGTATTCCGCATACTTTAATGTTAGAGTGTATACCCGTTGAAGACGACCGAACTGCAAGACCGTATTGCTGAAATAGCCGCTCCCGTTGTAGACGGGGCAGGCATAGAGCTGGTGGACGTACAGTTTACCGCCGAGCACGGACGCAAGGTACTGCGTATCTTTATCGACAAGCCCGGCGGCGTGACTATCGACGACTGCGGCTTTGTCAGTAGAGAACTCGGTATGGCGCTCGACGTAGACGACTTTATTCCTGGGCGCTACTCTCTTGAGGTCTCCAGTCCAGGGCTCGACAGGGCGCTGAAAAAGGCCGCCGACTTTGCCCGGTTCGTAGGCAGCAAAGCGCGCGTAAAGACTCTAGAGCCTATTGAGGAGAGAAGAAACTTCAGGGTAACCATTAAGGCGGTCGAAGACGATACCGTAAGCATCGAAGATTCGGCCGGCAAGGTATGGAAGATAGAGATAGGTAAGATTGAGAGTGCAAACCTTATTGCTGAGATCTGATCTTAAGACAATTTTTTATTTTATGGAGAAGCTGTGATGGGATTAAACCTGACCAATTTAATAGAGCAGGTTGGCAAGGACAAGGGTATTGCCAAAGATGTTCTTATAGACGCGCTTGAGACCGCTCTTTTGAAGGCGGCTGAAAAACGCTTCGGAGCCGGCAAAGAGATAGAGGCTCACTACATGGAAGAGTCCGGCGAGATAGAGCTGTTTCTCTTCAAGGCTGTTGTTGAGGAGGTTGATGAGGAGGATACCCAGATCTCTTTGGGTGATGCGCTTGAGCTCGACCCCGAGGTGGTACTAGACGACGTCATAGGCGTAAAGC
>JADFVP010000250.1 GCA_015222595.1 Pseudomonadota bacterium | reverse complement strand
CTCCAGATTCTTGATTATCTTGAGCTTCTCCTCGACAACCTTCTTCTGTTTCTTGATCTTGGAGAGTTCGCCTATCTTTTTCTTCAGCTGCGTAAGCTCCTGCTGGCCGCTAGAGATCTGCCCTGCCACCACGGAAGCCTCGCTACGCGCGGTAAAGTAGACGGCCAGAGAAGCTGCCAGGGCCAGAAACGTTACAAGGCCCGCAACCGTATACTGGAAGCGTACCGACTCTTTCTTCTTGGCTGCTCTTACCGGCAGAAGGTTTATCCGTATCATCTGTCCCCGAACCTCCTTGTGGCAAGTCCGACCGCCACGCCAAAGAAGGGAGCCACATCTTTTAACATCTCGTCGTCATAACCCTTTACGCTGATCTCTATGTTCTTAAACGGGTAGACCATCTCGACAGGTATGCCGGTCTTCTCCTGCATAAGCAGCTGAAGGCCCTCTATCTTGGAACTGCCTCCGCTTAAGTATATCTTGTTTACATAAGCCCCCTGCGTGCCGCCGAGGAAGAAATCGAGGGAACGCTTGACCTCGAAGGCGAGGTTCGTGCTGACGGTATCAATCGCCGCAGGCAAAGAGGTCATATCGGAATCAGCCTCGCTACGGCCAATCTTCAGGTTCTCGGCATCTTTAAAACTGACGTTGAGTTGACGCTGAATCTCTTCGGTAAACTGATTGCCGCCCATAGGAATGGAACGGGTGAAGATAGTCAGACCGCTGACGATTACGGAGATAGAGGTAATAGAGGCACCTACATTAACGACAGCCACCGTCTCGCCCGGAGTTACCGGATAGTTTATCTCCATCATATTTTCAAGAGCAAAGGAATCGACATCGATAACCACGGGAGTAAGTCCTGCTTCGTTGATTACCGTAGTATAATCGTTGATCACATCCTTCTTGACCGCAACCAGCATAACGTCCATCTGTCCGCGCCCCTCGATGTCGGCGCCAAGTATCTGGAAGTCTATATTTACTTCAGAAACAGGGAAAGGTATGTACTGCTCGGCCTCCCACTGAATACTCTCGGCAAGCTCCTCTTCGGCCATAGCCGGGAAACTCACCTTCTTGATAATAACGGAGTGTCCGGTCAGGGAAGAGACCGAGTCTTTAACCTTGATTCCATGCTCGCTCATCAGCTCTTTGAGCGTGTTGGTCACGGTCATGGAGTCTATGATAGAACCGTCGACGATTGCCTCGGGAGGGAGATCGGCCTTGCCGAGCTTCGTAAGCTCCCAGCCCTGCTTCGTCTGGCTCATCTGCACGAGCTTAATAGAACTCGAACCAATGTCGAGTGCTACCGCGTCACGCTTCTTTGAAAATGGCAGAAATGAAAGATCCATTACACAATCCAAAAGTTAATCGTTAAAAACCTTGTTCTTTTCCGAGATCTTGAGACCGAGCGCCTGAATGATCTTACGCTTGGTATCGACCCTGCAAGGAAATCCGCGTTCGATCCTGTCTATGGTCAGCGGTGAAATCCCGGCCTTACGCGCCAACTCGGATTTGCTGAGCAACATACTCTCTCTGACCTTCTTCAGTTTATTATTATTCTTCGTCATAAAACAGTTACCCAGGTCACATAGCCATCCGACTTAACAAGTAGAGAAAGGCCTGTGTGAAGTTGTGCACAGTTTACATAACTGACACTTAAACTCTTGAGATATTTTGAAATCTATTCCAATATGCCTTATTTGTCAATAATTATTTCTAAATAACATATAACTTAATATAATTTATGTATCCATATCGGAGTAGTATATAGAGAACTTTAGCCTTTTTTTAAGAAAAGTAAAGGGTTACAAGATGTCGTAGTAGACGCCTGAACCGGGCACAATATCTTGCGTAAAAATCCAATATTGTTTTAGGTAAATTAACATGAATGGAACTCGGCTGAGCGAATATACCGATACAGGAGGGAGTAAAACGGAGTGTATGGACCAGAAATACCGAGGCCGCACACTGCGCGGCTTAACAGTAGTATCTGATTCTTTAAAAAAGAAAGGGCGCCACGGTCTCTGGACGCGACGCTACAGACCGTACTCCTTTATCTTGTAGAGCAGTGCCCTGTGGCTGATCTCCAAAAGCTCTGCGGCGCGGGTTCTGTTGTTGCCGGTCTTCTCAAGCGCCTTCCTAATCAGCTCGCGCTCTACTGCCAGATGCGCCTTCTTTATGGAGAGTCCTGTACCGAGGTCGAGCACAGAGGCCCCCGAAGTGGCACGAAGCGGCAGCGAGGCAAGGCTGAGGTTTGAGCCCTCTTCGAGTATCATCGCCCGCTCTATGGCATTTTCAAGCTCCCGAATGTTACCGGGCCACGAGTACTCTTTGAGCGCGGCCAAAGCCTCTGGCGTTATGCCGTCTATTGTCTTGGAAAACTTCTCGGCGTAGTCGGCTACAAAATGGTTCGCAAGCAGCTCTATATCGCTCGCGCGGTCGCGCAGCGGCGGCAGAGCGACCTCCATAACATTTAGCCGGTAGTAGAGGTCTTCGCGGAACGTGCCCTTTTCGACCTCCGCCCTCAAGTCTTTAATTGTCGCAGCAACGACCCTGGCCTCCACCTTGATCGGCTTCGTAGCTCCGACTCTCCTTATCTCCCCCTCCTGCAACACGCGCAGCAGCTTCACCTGCAGCTCGAACGGAAGCTCGCCTATCTCGTCCAAGAAGATCGTGCCGCCAGAGGCCTCCTCAAAGAGCCCTTCCTTGTTCTTGTGCGCGTCGGTAAAGGCCCCTTTAACATGGCCGAAGAGTTCGCTCTCTAAAAGAGGCGCTGGAATCGCCCCGCAGTTGAGCGCGACAAACGGTCCTTTTGCATGATCTCCACTGTAATGGAGAGCGCGAGCGATTAGCTCTTTTCCTGTCCCCGACTCTCCCGTCACCAGCACTGTGGTGGAGTAGCCGGCAACCTTCTCCACCAGCTTAAGCACCTCCTGCATGGCCGGGTCTTCGGTAATAATTTTTTTTGAATCGTACCTGGCGGTAACCTCTCGCCTCAAGCGGCGGTTCTCTCGCCGGAGGCTTTCGCGCTCGGTAGCCTTTCGGAGCACCATAACTATCTCATCGGTCTTAAAGGGCTTCGAGACGTAGTCGTAAGCCCCGAGCTTCATGCACTCAATAGCAGAGTCCATCGTGCCGTAGGCGCTCATCATAATTACCGTCTGCACGGCCTCTCTCTTCTTCAACTCCGTAAGAAACCCCAGCCCGTCGAGCTTCGGCATCTTTATATCCGAGAGTATAAAGTCGAACTCTCCGGCGACACCAGAGTCGAGCGCGCCGAGCGCGGCAACGGGGTCGGCAAAAGCCGTACACTCGTACCCCTCTCTCTCAAGCATAATAGAGAGCATGTGGCGCATCGACTCTTCGTCGTCAACTATCATTACTCTCATCCGTTCTATCCCTTTCCAGACGGCAGTATAACCGTAAATGTCGATCCTGTACCGATAGCAGAGTCGAAAGCTATAGAACCCCGGTGCGCCTTTATAATCATGTCGGAGACAAAGAGCCCAAGCCCTGTACCATGGCCGACCTCCTTGGTGCTGAAGAACGGCTCGAATATCTTCTTCGCACTCTCGGCGTCTACTCCGCGCCCGTGGTCGGTAATGCGTATTGCAATCGACTCAGCCCCCGTGTCCACAGCCGGTCTTCTGTCGTCTCTACGGCGAAGAGGCATACTCGCGTCTGTCTCGCTCTCGGCCTTCTCACCCGCCTTCTCCCCTCTCTTTTCTAGAGAAGTCTCGACAGAGACAACCCTCTCACCCTCTATATCGTCCATCGAGTGGGCGGCATTTAATAACAGATTGACCAGCACCTGCCTGAGGCGGTCGGGGTCTATCGCAACGGCCGGAAGAGCAGCGCCAAAAGAGGTTCTAACAGTAACAAGGGCCATATCTTTATGGGCGCTTAAGTCCAAGACCGTCTCTTGCACCACAGAGTTAACGTCAACGCTGCCGGGGCTTCGGGCGGGCGAAGGGCGCGCAACATCGAGAAACTCTCTGAGTATCTTGTCTATCCGAGCCACTTCCTCTGTGGTTCGGCGGATAATATCTTGCTCTTCCTCGCTTCTGGACTCACCGGCGCCAAGTATCTCCAGATAACCCTGCACGGCTCCTAGCGGGTTTCCGACCTCGTGGGCAATTCCGGCGGCCATACGCCCAAGGGCCGCAAGGGTCGAGGTGCGAAGCAGCTCTTCTTGCGTTGAGACCAGCTTTGAGTTTACGGATTCGAGTGCCACTATCTCGGACTCTATGCGCTCGGCCATTGTATTGAACGAGGCCGCAAGACGTCCGACCTCGTTATCTACAGATATATCTACTCTCTCGTCGAAGGCTCCAGAGGCTATGCGCGTTGTAGCTTCCTCAAGCCCCTTTATGGGCCGCGATATAGATCTCGAAAAGAAGTAGACCCCGAAGAGGATTATAATTACCGAGTCTACTACCGCATAGAGAAGGAGAAAAAGCCTTACTCCTGCCACCTCTCTCTTTATATCGTCCATCGGAAGGGTGAAGCTGAGCGAGCCTTTTGCTACTGTTGCTCTGTCGAGCCGCGCAGTAACGAATAGCCGTTCTCCGGGCCCGGCAAAGAGCCCTCCGCCGAACTTGTAAACCTTTATCCCCTCGGCGAGAAAGAGCGGTGCGCCCTTGTCTACCGGCAGCTTGCCCTCGCTCAGAAGCACCGTAGAGTCGGCGGCCTTCAGTTCATAGTCCGCCACGCCGAGTTCCTTAAATACCTCATAGACGAAAATGGTAGAGTCGGATGCACTGCCCGGCAGAGCCGAGTGGCGTGCCTCTACCCTGATTAAGTCAACGAGGGTAACGGCCTGGCGCACCTTCGAGTCGATGCTGCGCCCTTCCAAGACCTTGAGCGCAAAGAGACCGATGAGCCCTATTCCGGCAAGCGTGATTATCACTATGCCGGCTGTAAGCTGCGCGCGGATACTGAGCGTCGTAGAGCCCCTCTTATTTTCCTTCTTATCCATCATCGTAACCGGTAGTCAATAGCTAGCCGCAAACCCGCCCATTATACTCTCTCTACTATCCTAGCGGAGCAGTTGCGTAGTTCATGTACAGCTCTATAAGTTGCTCGCCGTAGAAGAGATAGATGACGGCCCCGATTGCCAGAAATGGGCCGAACGGCAGAGCAGTGCGGCGGCTACGCCCAAGGGTCGCCATAAAGAGCAGCCCTATTATGGAGCCGGAAAAAGAGCTTATGAAGAGCGTTACTATAACGCCCTTCCAGCCGATAAAGGCCCCTATCATGGCGAGCAGCTTTATATCCCCTCCGCCCATGCCCTCGCGCTTTGTTATAATGTAGTACCCGGCGGCAAGCCCCAACAACACGCCGCCGCCAAGCCCTATGCCTATTATGGAATCTATAAAATCGATCGGCAGAAAGAAGAAAGAGCACGCAAAGCCTATGAGGATTCCCGGCAGGCTTATGACGTCTGGAATGACCCTGTGCTCT
>JADFVP010000046.1 GCA_015222595.1 Pseudomonadota bacterium | reverse complement strand
ATAGTGGAGTAGACGTTGTGGTCGGGCTTCGCAAGGGAGGAGAATCGTGGCCGAAGGCCGAGGCCGCAGGGCTTGAGGTTCTAGAGGTGGCCGACGCGGTCAAGGTATCCGACGTCGTTATGATCCTTGTTCCCGATGAGATTCAGGCCGAGATCTATGAAGAGTCGATAGAGGCGAACCTTAAAGAGGGCGCATACCTCGTCTTCGCTCACGGCTTCAATATCCACTTCGATCTTATTAAGCCGAGCGCCGACAAGAACGTCTTTATGGTCGCTCCCAAGGGTCCGGGGCATCTTGTGCGCCACGAGTACACAAAGGGCGCCGGAGTTCCTACTCTCGTTGCAGTTCATCAGGACTCAACCGGTGACGCGCTCGACGTCGCGCTCGCTTATGCGAGTGCGAACGGCGGCGGCAGAGCGGGTATAATCGGCACGACCTTCAAGGACGAGACCGAGACCGATCTTTTTGGCGAGCAGGCAGTGCTCTGCGGAGGGATCAGCGCGCTCATCACCGCAGGCTTTGAGACCCTGACCGAGGCCGGTTATCCGCCTGAGATGGCGTACTTCGAGTGCCTGCACGAGACGAAGCTCATAGTAGACCTAATCTACGAGGGCGGTATCTCCAACATGCGTTACTCGATAAGCAACACCGCGCAGTACGGAGACATTACCAGAGGGCCTCGCGTTATCACGGCAGATACCAAAGCCGAGATGAAGAAGATACTCGGAGAAATCCAGAGCGGCGAGTTCGCACGCGAGTGGATAGCAGAGCACAAGGCAGGCAAGCCGAACTTCAACGAGTTGACGAAAAAAGGCGAAGAGCACCCAATAGAAGAGGTCGGTCAGAAGTTACGCGACATGATGCCGTGGCTTAAAAAGGATAAGATAGTTGACAAGGCAAAGAACTAAGTTCACGGACGACGCACTCTCGGCCGGGCCAAAGGACGTTGTCGGCCACCGGATGAGCCACAGACCATACGGACTGCCTGTGGCTAAAGAAGGCCTGCCCTTTATCGGCATAGCAGCCGGCATTATGCTGCTGGTCTTTATCATTACCGATATCTGGTGGATAGACATCTTCTTTCTTCTGGTGACGGTCTTTGTAATCTACTTTTTCAGAGACCCCGACAGAGTCGTCACCGACGACCCGTCTGCAATAGTCAGCCCTGCCGACGGCAAGGTGATAAAGATACGCCGCGTCCGGGACGACCGGTTCTTGAACGCCGACGTCATGAAGATATCCATCTTCATGTCTGTTTTCAACGTGCACGTAAACAGGGTTCCTGCCGCCTCGAAGGTTCTGGACGTCAGGTACAACCCCGGGAAATTTCTCGTGGCCAGCGTAGACAAGGCGTCGCTCTTGAACGAACAGAACTGCGTGATAGCAGAAGGGCCTACAGGGCAGAAGTACGCCTTTAACCAGATAGCGGGCCTCATTGCGCGCCGCATAGTCTGTTATGCCGGAGTAGGTATGAACTTCGACCGTGGCGAACGGTTCGGCCTCATCAGGTTCGGCTCTCGCGTAGACGTCTACCTGCCGCTCGATTGCAAGATAAACGTCCGCTACGGCCATAAGGTCGCCGCCGGCGCTACAGTGCTGGCGTACTGGCCCGAGTCGTCGAGTACAGAAGGAGAGCCTGCTGCAGACGGCAGGCCGGAGACCGTTTTTAGTACGAAAAAATAAGCACCACAGTCAATAAGGTGAATAGATGTTAGACAACGAAATACATTCAGGGGACGAAGAACCAACGAAGCGCAAGAAGAGGCCGAAGAAGGGCGTCTACCTTCTGCCGAACCTCTTGACGTCGGTCTCGCTCTTCGGAGGCTTCTACGCAATTGTAGCTAGCTTCGACGGCAACTTCGTCCATGCGGCTATCGCGGTGATAATCTCCGGCGTCTTCGACTGTCTCGACGGGCGTGTTGCGCGCCTTACCGGCACTTCGAGCAAGTTCGGCGTCGAGTACGATTCGCTCGCCGACCTCATAGCCTTCGGGCTCGCCCCGGGACTCCTTATCTTCACCTGGGGCCTCCGGTCGTTTGGCCGCTACGGCTGGCTTGCGGCATTCCTGTACGTTGTCTGCGCGGCTCTCAGGCTCGCGAGATTCAATGTTCAGGTGACGACTGTAGAGAACAAGCGCTTTAACGGCCTGCCGGTTCCGGCCGCTGCCATGCTGATCTCTTCGACCATACTTCTTTACAACCACTTCGGTCTCGCAGACGATGTCTCTAAGTACATAGTCGTGCTGGGGTACGTCTATCTGCTTGCGTTCCTTATGGTAAGCAACGTAAAGTACCACAGCTTCAAGGAGCTTAACCTCTCGCAGAGGATGCCGTTCAGGCTGCTCGTAGGCGCTATCTTTCTCTTGATAGCCGTTGCCGCCGAGCCGCCGCTTATGCTTTTCCTACTATCGTTCCTATACGTCATGTCTGGTCCTGTTACTACGCTAGTTGACAGAAGGCGTAGGCGCCTAGCCAAGGCTGCAAGGGAAGAGAAGAAGGAGAAGCAGGAGCCAAAGCTCAATCATCGGTAAGGGGCCGGGTACAGAGATAACCGTGCCGGAACGGCGCAGCCGGTCTTTACGATGATCCAAAAAAATAAAAAAACAGTAGGTCTGTTATGGATAATATAGTTAGAATTTTCGATACAACGCTCCGCGACGGAGAGCAGTCGCCCGGAGCCTCGATGAATGTTGACGAGAAGATGACGATCGCCCGTCAGCTCGCAAGACTCGGAGTTGACATCATAGAGGCCGGCTTTGCTTTCAGCTCGCCCGGAGATTTCGAGGCTGTAAGACGCATAGCGCACGAGGTAGAGGGGCCGACCATCTGCTCGCTCGCTCGCGCCAAGACAGAAGATATAGACTCTGCGTGGCAGGCCCTCAAGGGCGCGCCAAAGCCGCGTATCCATACGTTCATCTCTACCTCCGACATTCATCTGAAGTATCAGTTCAAGCTTTCTAGAGAAGAGGCGTTAAAGCGTGCAGTTGATATGGTGACGCACGCCAAGGGCTACGTGGACGACGTTGAGTTCAGCCCCATGGACGCCTCGCGCACAGAGCAAGAGTACCTCTGGGAGGTTTTAGAGGCGGTGATAGCGGCCGGGGCCACGACGGTAAATATTCCCGACACGGTAGGCTACGCGCTGCCCCGCTCCTTCGGCGAGTTGATAAAAGGCATAGTCGATAACGTGCCGAACATCGGTGGAGCGATAATCTCCGTGCATTGTCATAACGACCTGGGCCTCGCCGTTGCAAATTCTTTAGCCGCGATCGAAAATGGAGCGCGTCAGGTTGAGTGCACTGTAAACGGAATAGGTGAACGCGCAGGGAACGCATCTGTTGAAGAGATCGTTATGATCTTGAAGACCCGGCGCGACCTTCTGGGCCTCGACACCAACGTCAACACAGAGCAGATCTATCCGTCGTCTCGACTCCTCTCCGGTATAACCGGCATGACGGTGCAGGCCAACAAGGCGATAGTCGGCGACAATGCCTTTGCGCACGAATCGGGCATCCATCAGGACGGGCTCTTAAAGGAGAAGTCTACTTATGAGATAATGACTCCTGAGTCGGTTGGCCTCTCGAAGTCTACGCTCGTGCTCGGCAAGCACTCCGGGCGACATGCCTTTAAAGAGCGTCTGTCTGAACTCGGTTTCGATCTCGACGACGAAGAGCTGAACAAGGCCTTTGTCCGCTTCAAGAGCCTTGCTGACAAGAAGAAGGAGGTCTTCGATGAAGATATCGAAGCGATCGTGCAGGAAGAGGTAATGCGTACCGACTACGACGAGAAGTTCAAACTCGTAAACGTCAACGTAAAGTGCGGCACCTCCGTGCCGCCGGAAGCCGAGGTCGGCATAGAACTCGACGGCACGCTCGTTACCGAGACCTTTAACGGAGACGGCCCCGTGGACGCGGTCTTTAAGGCCGTGTGCTCCATAACCGGCACGAAGTCTAAACTGCTCCGGTACTCGGTGAACGCCATAACCGAAGGCACCGACGCGCTCGGCGAGGTGACGGTGCGGCTTCAGGAGGGCGAACGTATCGTGCTGGGGCAGGGTTCGCATACCGACATAATCTTAGCGAGCGCCAAGGCGTACATCAATGCGCTCAACAGGCTGGAGTTCAAGATGAAAGAGAGCCGGGGCGAGCTTATCTAGCTACTCTGCTGAGTCTGTTCTTCGGCCATTGTTGGTTCGCTTGAAAGAGTTTTAATTACTGTTAATTTAAAGTCAGATAAAAAAAATCGAACAGGAGACACTTTACCAATGAGACCGATGACTATAACGGAAAAGATCCTCGCCAAGCATGCGGGCAAGAAGTCTGTTCAACCGGGTGAGCTGATAAACGCCAAGGTCGATATAGCGCTCGGCAACGACATAACCGCGCCGATCGCCATAAAGCAGTTCAGGAGTATCGGCGCCAAGAAGGTCTTTAATCGCAACAAGGTAGTTCTTGTGCCCGACCACTTTACGCCGAACAAGGATATTAAGTCGGCCGAGCAGTGCAAGGTGCTGCGCGAGTTCGCCCACGAGCAGAAGATATCTCATTACTACGACGGCGGAGACGCCGGAGTCGAACATGCGCTGCTGCCCGAGCAAGGCGTTGTCGTTCCCGGAGACGTCGTAATAGGCGCGGACTCTCATACCTGTACCTACGGCGGGCTAGGGGCCTTCTCCACAGGTGTCGGCTCCACAGACCTCGCTGCCGCAATGATTACCGGAGAGCTTTGGTTCAAGGTTCCCGAGACGATCAAGTTCGTCTTCAAGGGCAAACTCAACAAGTGGGTTACGGGCAAGGATCTTATACTCCACATCATAGGAGACATAGGCGTGGACGGAGCCCTCTACCGCGCAATGGAGTTTACGGGTAAGCCGATAGAGCGGCTCAGCATGGACAGCCGTCTCTCGCTCTGCAATATGGCCATAGAGGCAGGGGCGAAGTGCGGTATCATCGCCCCCGACGCTGTTACCGAGGCGTACGTAAAGACGCGCGCAGAGCGCAAGTACAAGTTCTATGCGAGCGACCCTGATGCCGAGTACGCCGAAGTCCGCGAGTACAACTGCGCTGATATCGAGCCGAAGGTAGCTTTCCCGCATCTGCCTGAAAATACGAAGAACATTTCGCAGGTCGGCAAGGTGAGAATAGATCAGGTCGTTATCGGCTCGTGCACCAACGGACGGTTCGAAGACTTGGAGGTTGCCGCAAAGTTGCTGAAGGGCAAGAAGGTATCGGACCATGTGCGCCTCATAATTATTCCGGCAACCCCGAAGATCTACTCCGACGCAATGGAGAGCGGTTTTTTCAAGACCTTCTTGAAGGCTGGGGCGATTATAAGCCCGCCTACCTGCGGGCCGTGCCTCGGCGGACACATGGGTATCTTGGCCGAAGGCGAGAAGGCGCTGACGACGACCAACAGAAACTTTGCCGGCAGAATGGGCCACCCGAAGTCCGAGGTCTACCTTGCCAACCCGGCGGTCGCAGCAGCCACTGCGGTAAAGGGCTTTATTGCCGGGCCTGAAGCGTTGCGCAAAAAGTAGCGCGAGCGCGAAGCTGTTAACGGTAACGGGCCGAAGATTAAAGGTGATAGAGGCCGGAATGGCTGAAGGCCTGAATGGGTAGAATGCCGGTGAGACCGCAAAGCCAAATATCAACTCTCTTTGCCCCGGCCTACGATCTCGGTTTTATGCTCTTTGCACTCTTTGCCGGAGGCGAGACAAGACTGCGCGAAAGTGTCTTGAACAGAGCAGGTACTTTAGAAGGCTCGTCGGTTCTCGAACTCTTTGCCGGCACTGCAACGCTCTCTATTCTGGCATCAGAGGCTGGAGCAAAAGTTACGGCAGTGGATATTGACCCCGGCATGCTGGGTGTCGCAAGAGAGAAGGTTGCAAAGAAGAAGATGAGTTTTAGTGGCCCCGGGCCGAGACTCCTTCGTGCCGATGCCGCCTCTCTTCCTCTGGCCAAAGAGAGTTTCGACTCTGTTATCGTGTCGCTCGGTCTGCATGAGCTGAAGAGCAGCGAAGTGGAATCTGTGCTTTCTGAAGCGCACCGGGTGCTTAAGAAGAACGGCAGGCTCGTTCTCTTCGATTTTCACAGAGCCGAAAAAGACGGGATTTTCTACCAGAAGCTCTTCTTTACTTTTACCGAGGGAGACTCGGTCTGGCGTTGGATAGATCTCGATATTCAGACACTGCTTCGTGACGTAGGGTTTGCCGGCTTCAGTAGAAGTTTTACGGCACGCGGTGCGCTACAACTTATAAGCGTTGATAAGAGCGCCAAGAGCTCCGGATAGACAGAACAGAAATCCATTGGCCGTTCTTTTTGAGGCCCTCAGGAATTGAATTAATAGATGCAAATATTTTTCACGAAAGGATAGTTTGATGAAATTCAAAGGCAGTGCATGGAAGTTCGGTGCAGACATAAACACGGATGATATAATACCGGCTGTCTACCTGACGACAACCGACCCCAAGGAGTTGGCCAAGAAATGTATGGAGCACCTTGACCCGAAGTTTGCGCCAAACGTTAAGAAGGGCGACGTTATAATCGCAGACAAGAACTTCGGCTGCGGCTCTTCGCGCGAACACGCCCCCATTGCCATAAAGGGAAGCGGTATCTCTTGCGTAGTAGCTCCGAGCTTTGCGCGCATCTTCTACCGCAACTCTTTCAATATGGGGTTGCCCATACTTGAGTGCGACGGAATTTTCAAAGTTACCAAGCCGGGAGACAAGATAGAGATAGACATGGACACCGGTACAGTAACGAACGTTACGCGTAAAAAAAGTTTCGTAGCAACTCCCGTTCCGCCGTTCATGCAGGATCTCGTTAAGGCCGGCGGTCTGATGAACTCAATCAAGAAAAGAGGCCTGGTATGAAGAACGAGGGAACAAAGAGCGCTGTACTTATGAGCGAGAAGCTCCATATTGAGAACAAGACTCTCTTCATCGACCTCAGGGAGAATGAGGGCGGTCAGTTTATCCAGATTGCCGAGCTGTCGAACGATCGCCGCTCAACGGTAGTTATTCCGTTTACAGGTTCAGCGCAGTTTTTAGAGGCTCTTGGGCGCGTTGCAGGCGCGGGTCTCGCCGGAGCGTGACCGTACAGGATTGAAGTCCATTTCAGATAAACGACAATACATTCAGAAGAGGAGTTTACGGTGAAGCGTTTTAACATTGCAGTGCTCGCGGGAGACGGTATCGGCCCGGAGATAATGGAAGAAGCAAAGAAAGTAATGGTTGCGGTCAAGAGCAACTTCAATATTTACTGGACTTTTAACGAGCAGCTTATAGGCGGGGTCTCTTACGACAAGAGCGGAACTCCGTTAACTGATGAAGTGCTTGATGAAGTTTTCAGATCCGACGCCGTGCTGCTCGGAGCCGTTGGCGGGCCGAAGTGGGAGTCCATAGAGTACGACCTCAGACCGGAGCGCGCTCTGTTGAAGCTGAGAAAAGAGCTCCAACTCTTTGCTAACCTACGCCCTGCAAAGATTCACGATTCGCTCGTCTCTGCCTCCACTTTGAAGGCCGAAGTTATAGAGGGAGTCGATATTATGGTTGTTCGCGAACTGACCGGCGGCATGTACTTTGGCGAGCCGAAGGGAATTGAGAAGCTGCCGGACGGACAAGAGCGCGGCTTCAACACCATGGTCTATACGACAGACGAAATTGAGCGAATTGCCGTTGTCGCCTTTGAGGTCGCCAAGATGCGCGGAGAGAAAGTATGCAGCGTCGATAAGGCGAACGTCCTAGAGGCCTCCGAGCTTTGGCGCAGGGTCGTTACCAGAGTTGCCGAAGATTACCCTGAGGTTGAACTCAGCCACATGTATGTAGACAACTGCGCAATGCAGCTTGTAAGAAACCCGAAGCAGTTCGGAGTGATCGTCACAGAGAACACCTTTGGCGATATACTCTCCGACGAGGCGGCTATGCTCACAGGCTCCATCGGCATGCTCGGCTCTGCGAGCCTTGGGCCTAACAGGAACCGCGCAATGTACGAGCCTATTCACGGTTCGGCACCAGACATCGCCGGACAAAATATCGCAAACCCGATAGGCATGATCCTTTCGACTGCCATGATGCTCCGTTACAGCTTCAATCTCGACAAGGCTGCTGTCTTTATAGAAGACGCCGTCGAGGCCGTGCTGAATCAGGGCCTTAGGACAAAGGACATCATGTACGAAGGAACAAAAGGGGTGAGGGAGGTAACGTGTTCTGAGATGGGAGACGCTATCACTGCCGAACTGGTGCGCGTTCTTTCGGAGGTCGAGCCAGAGACCGAAGATCAGAGCGCAAAGTTTCTGCCGGTAGAGAGAGACCTGTAGTGCCGGTCTTATAAAGTTCGAAAGCCCCGTGCCTTTTTTTGGTGCGGGGTTTTTTTGTTAAGTCTAGTTCCCTTTATTTTGCGGCTTTAAAGTGACCGAAGAGCCTGAAGAGAAAACTGAAGATTCTACCGAGAACTCACCTGAGTTCGGCTACGTCTACCTTCTTGGAAGCGACGGCCCAGGAGGCGTGCGAAGCTACGTCGGCTGGACTATCGACCTCGACAAACGTCTGAGTGCGCACAATACCGGCAAGGGCGCGCGCTCCACGCGCGGCAGGGTCTGGCGCCTGCTCTACGCAGAGCAGTACACAACGCGCACCGAAGCGCAGAGCCGCGAGTGGCACCTGAAGAAAGACCGCGCGTTTCGAAGAACCGTTCTTCTGAGCTTGCGGTCAGTCTAAGATAATCCAGGGATAGTTCAGCTAAAATCATTTTACGCAAGATCGACTCTGTGGGTTGGGTACTTATTCGGCACCGGGTCTGTAGCCGAGCCAGTTTTCGAGCAGCGCCATAGCGACCCGTTTGTCGAGCGGCTCGTTATTGTTTCCGCAGTTCGAGTCTTGCGTGCATGACGGGCACGACACTTCGCAGTCGCACTCTTCCATCAACCGGTAGGTGGCCCTTAGCCAACGGTCGAAGCAGTCGAAGCCGCGCCGCGTGAGGCCTATGCCACCTTCGTGGCCATCGTAGATAAAGACCGCCGGGCTCTGTAGCTCTTCGTTGAAGGCGTAACTGACTCCACCTAAGTCCATGCGGTCGCAGAGCGCGAAGAGCGGCAGCGTTGCGATCATCGCGTGTTCAAGGGCATGGAGCCCTCCTGTGGAACTTTGCCCCTCTGCCGTTATCGAGTCTAACAGCTCTTCATCAACCTTGAACCAGATACCCTTTGTCGTAAAGATGCTCGGCGGCAGCTCAAGCAGGTACTCTCCCATCTCCGTGTCCGAGTAGATATTCTTCTTCCTATACCCGACAACGGTCTCCGTGGCGCGAAGCGTTCCGTGAGATATGTCGAAAGTGCTGAAGGTGTCCGTTACGTCGGTATCGATTATCTCCGTCTCTTCTATCGAGATTGCGCGCGTGTAGTAGTCGATTGAGTCTACTTCGCGGCAGACGACTTCTCTGTTGCCCATGTCGAGTTTGACTACCCTGTACTGGCGCGAACGGTGGAGGTAGATCGCGCCGGGGTGGTTCTCCCGAAGCACGCGCCCGGAGTTTGTCGTGCCGATTGCCGATCCGTCCTCGACCCTGATCGTATAGGTTATGCCGGCCTGCCGGATGCTGACATCGCGGTGCGGAGCGCGAGAGCGCGGATACCATATGTCGCCCTTCTTCCAGTGACGAAGCGCGCCTTCGGCCTCCAGCTCTTGTAGAACCGGCGACAGTCTCTTTGTGTCGTATACACTGTCTTCGGCCCCGAGCCTCAGTTCTGCTGCGGCGCATCGGAGATGGGACTTCAGTATCGGCCTGTTGCCCTTGTCTATAATTGCCGACTCGACCGAGCGGCGGAAGAAGTCGGTAGGGTTTTTCATAAAGTACTGGTCGAGCGCATCGCTCAGCGCTATCAACACGATAAGACTTTCGCGCCCGGAGCGGCCCACCCTGCCGCTACGTTGCCACGTGGAGGTGACGCTTCCGGGGTAGCCGACGAGAATGCAGACATCGAGCCCTCCGATGTCTACGCCGAGTTCGAGCGCACTTGTGGTGATGACCCCGGCGAGTTCTCCTGCAAAGAGCTGGTTCTCAATCTCGCGCCGCTCTTTGGGCAAAAACCCCGCGCGGTACGAAGCGACCGTTGCGCCCACTTCCGGCTCTCTCTCTTTGACCCACGAATACATAAGTTCCGTAATCTTCCGGGCCTTGGTAAAGGCGATAGTTCTGAACCCGGCCTTTATGCTCTCTACGAAGAGCTTGTTCGCTGCCGTGTACGGGCTTCTCTCTTTCGGGGGATTCAAGAACAGAAAGTTTTTTTTCCCTGCTGGAGCCCCGCTCTCGGAGATCACTTCGAACTCTCTACCTGTAAGCATAGAGGCAAGCTCTCCGGAGTTTGCGATGGTTGCGGAGCAGCCGATGAACTGCGGGCTGCTGCCGTATTTTTTCAGAATGCGCAGGAGGCGGCGGAGTACGTGCGCCACGTGAGAGCCGAAGACCCCTCTGTAGGTGTGAATCTCGTCGACCACAATGAACCGGAGGTTCGTTAGAAACCGCTCCCACTTCTCGTGATAAGCGTTTATAGAGTAGTGGAGCATGTCGGGGTTGGTAAGAATTACCGTAGGCGGGTTGTCGCGTATCCGTTTCTTTCTATAGCTGGTCGTGTCGCCGTCGTAGACCTCTGCAAAGCCCGGTGCAAAGGCTCTGCGTCTCTTCTTCTTATTGCCTTCGTTCTCTTCTGTCTCTATCTCATCTGAAACGCTAAGCCCTTTGGTCAGGTTTTTCAGTGCGCGCAGCTGGTTCTGTTCAAGCCCTTTAAGCGGAAAGAGATAGAGCGCGGTGGAGTCCGGATCGGTGAGCGCGGCCTCTATTACCGGTATGTTGTAGACGAGGCTCTTGCCGCTCGACGTCGGCGTCATTGTAACGACATTGCGCCCGGCGCGTATGTTGTCGATTGCCGCAGCCTGATGCGAGTAGAGCTGTGTGATGCCGAGCGTCTGTAGCCGGCGCTCTACCTCCGGGTGCAGCCCATCTTTCGGCACGGAGTACTCGGCCTCTGTTGCCGGTACCTCTTCATGGTGCACGAACTCGGTAATATCTTTTCGCACTGAGAGTGCAGCTATGAACTCATCGATCGTCATGCCGACAGTATACCACTGTCGGGCTTGTGTATAAACAGTACCGTTTGTCGCGAAGTTACTAGAGCCTATGATAACGATGCGATTATAAGATTTTGCGCTAAGTATCTGAAACAGTTAGAGAATGGAAATGGCGGGAGAGAGCTCTGCAAGAGCCCGGGTATGGCGCATATCTTGTGCTTTGGTAAGTGAATATGCGGCGAGTAGAAGCCGGTATTTTAGTCTCCGACGAATTTAGCACAGACCTATTTAGTTTGACAAGCGCCAGCTTTGCAGGTAAAATTACAAGACAAGGGCCAGAAAAGTATTACTTTTTACGCTACTCTGGTCAACCGGACACTCTTGTTATACCGTCCATTGTCTTTAATAATGAATGCCGATATGAAAACGCTAAGATGCAACTGTTGTGGAAATGAGCTGCCGAGTGATACCATCAAGTTTGTAGTAGAGGTCAGAAGTTTTGCCGACTTTGACGGATACCTTGAGGAGTATGAAGGCGATATTGAGGACGGCGTCAACAGTCTGCTCGATAATATTGACGAAATGGAAGATGATGGTTTTGACGCCGATGAGGCCTCGAGAGATTCTATATACATACTTTGCAAAAAATGCAGGGACAACTTTCTTAGCGATCCGTTCCAGATCGGCTCAATGGCTTTTGACGCCGAGAACAGAAAAGGTACGCTCCATTAAAGCGGCTCTCTTGTACTCTAAAATTCGTTCTCTAAAAAAACCCCAAAATATTCTAGAATGCGTTACGTTCTGATCTCCGACCTCCATTCGAACCTTGAGGCACTTGAGGCAACTTTTGAGCGGATCGATATGCTCGGTCTCACGGAAATTGTTTGCCTTGGCGACATCGTTGGGTATAACACCAATCCCAATGAGTGCATCGATCTGTTGCGCGCGCGTAAAGTGCGCTCTATAATGGGCAACCACGACTCCAGAGTCGCCGGTCTCGATAACTCGGACGACTTCAACTATCAGGCTTTAGAAGCGCTCGACTGGACCCGTGACAACTTGATGTCGGAGAATCTTGAGTACCTGAAGGCCCTGCCGCGCACGCTCAATGTGGATGGCCGCTTCTTTATCTTTCACGGCTGGGTTAACGATACCGACAGTTATATCTTCGGGGCCAACGACGCGCTCAAAAACTTCAAGCACCTCGACGGCAAGACCGACTCCAACCTCTGCTTCTTCGGCCACACCCACGTGGCCATCAGTTATCTCGGAAGCGATGGCACGGTAAAGATCTCAGCAGACAGCTCTTTGCGTCTGACCAACCGGTACAACTACCTTGTGAATCCGGGCTCTGTCGGACAGCCGCGAGACCGTGACCCGCGTGCCGCCTTTGCTGTCTACGACTCCGCTGCCGGGTCGATCGAATTTCATAGAGTTGAGTACGATATAAAGAAGACGGTAGACAAAATCCTTGCCGTAGGGCTGTCCAAGAGGATTGGAGAGCGGCTGAAACTCGGCTGGTAGTACCCGAATCTGTGTTCCGAAATTTTTTTATGACAAAAAAAGAGAGCAACGCTACGAGCGTTACTCTCTTTTTTTCAGTTCTATTTTTTCAATCGGTAGCTCTATCCGCCGATCAGGCTCATTGTCTTGGTGCACTTCTTGAAAACCTCTTCGTTTATCTGGTGCTTCATCGGCTTCACCTTTACCGCGTAGAAGAGAAGGTCCTCTATGCACTTATCGTCAGAGCCGTCCCTTAGCGATTTCTTTACGTCGATTTCCGTATCAGAGAAGAGGCAGGTGCGTATCTTGCCGTCCGCCGTCAGCCTTATTCTGTTGCACGCCCCGCAGAAGTGCTCTGTAACGGGACTGATAAAGCCGACCTCTCCTGGAGCGCCATCGAAGCGGAACCTGCGCGCTGGCCCCGATGCTCCGGCTTTGCTCTCGACCGGAACAAGTTTTTCGGTAGAAGTTATCCGCTCCTGAATTTCCCTAGCGCTGATGCATTTTTCTTTTTGCCAACCCTCTTCCGTGTTGAACGGCATGTACTCTATAAAGCGAATGTGGTACGGCTTTGTCTTTGAGATATTTGCAAAATCTATAATCTCGTCGTCGTTAAAGCCCTTTATGACCACCATGTTCACCTTGACGGGTGTTAGCCCTGCGGCCTCTGCGGCGTCGAGTCCGGCAAGCACGGTGTCGAGCTTGTCGCCACGCGTCAGTTTCTTGAAGCGTTCGTGGCTGAGAGAGTCGAGGCTGACGTTTATGCGGTTGAGTCCGGCCTCTTTCAGCTCTTTGGCATACTCACCGAGCAGCACGCCGTTGGTCGTGAGACTCAGATCCTCAATGCCGTCTATTGCGGCGAGGTCGCGGATAAAGCCTACTATGCCTTTTCTAACGAGCGGTTCTCCGCCTGTAACGCGTATGCGAGAAATGCCGTTTGCAGCCCCGATGCGCGCTATCCTCAAAAGCTCTTCGTACCGGAGTATCTTTTCTGGGCCGGCCAGGTCGATACCCTCGCTCGGCATGCAGTAAACGCACCGGAGGTTGCAGCGGTCGGTTACGGAGATTCGCATGTACTCTATTTTTCTCTTATATGAATCGACAAGTTTAGTCATTTTGTCACTCCACTATCTGCATCATCTCAGGGTCGTCCTCGTACCCTGCGTCGTCTATCGGTATGTCGAACTCGTCCGTCTCTTCTTCTACTTCCTCGGCCCCGTCTTCTGTGGAGGCGGCGGAGGTAGCCTTCTGCGCCTTCTCGGTACTTTCGACCATACTGCTGGTCGTGGTCGGCGCAGTGCCTGTCTTGAAGGCCTCGAAGAGAACGTCTTCGGCATCGGGCGGAGCCAGAAGCCCCGTGACCGGGTCTATCTTGGCGAACTCTATTCCGTCAGGAACGTCGAAGTTCTTGATGGGCGTTCCCTCCGTAGCGGTCTGCATGTATTTGAGCCAGATAGGGATGGCCGCTCTTGAGCCGGTCTCGTACTTGCCGAGTTCCTTCTCGGTATCGTACCCTACCCAGACGGTTGCCGTCAGGTCCGGAATAAAGCCGATGAACCACGCGTCGTTCAGGTTGTTCGTGGTTCCTGTCTTTCCGGCTGCCGGGCGTCCAAGCGCCTTGGCTCTTCGCCCGGTTCCGTCCTGCACTACGCCTTGGAGCAGGTTGGCCATTATAAAGGCCGTGTCTTCATCGATTACCTGCTCGGCGCTCGGTATGTTCTCTTCCAAGACGTTGCCATCTTTATCCGTGATCTTCGTTATGAAGATAGGGTCGGGGCGGTAGCCCTTGTTGGCGAATGTAGCAAAGACGGTGTTCATCTCCTGGAGCGTGAGGGCCGAAGAGCCGAGCGCGAGAGAGAGGTCTTCGGCAAGGGGCGAGGTTATGCCAAAACGCGCTGCGTAGTCTAGCGCACGCGCGACCCCGATGTCTTGTAGTACTTTTATGGTTACGATGTTGCGCGATTTCGTAAGGCCCTTTCTTATAGTGGTAGGGCCGTGGAACTGTTCGTCGTAGTTACGAGGACGCCACTTGACCTCGTTTATTTCATCTTCGAAGACGATGGGCGAGTCCATTACGATCGTTGCCGGGGTGTACTCGTTGTCGAGCGCGGCAGCGTAGATGATCGGCTTGAAGCCCGAACCGGGTTGGCGAAAGGCCTGTACGGCGCGGTTGAACTGCGTGTTGCGAAAGTTCGATCCTCCGACCATTGCGCGCACGTAACCGGTCTCGGGCTCCGAAGAGATCAGCGC
Source organism: Pseudomonadota bacterium (assembly GCA_015222595.1). Classification (GTDB taxonomy): domain Bacteria; phylum Desulfobacterota; class GWC2-55-46; order GWC2-55-46; family JADFVP01; genus JADFVP01. The sequence continues at coordinate 15,694 of JADFVP010000046.1, read as the reverse complement.
GGCCTCTACCAGAGACTCTTGCTCTAGCGCGAGGCTTAAAATTGCGTCCTCGTCCTTCGGCTCACGTCTCAAGCGCACATAGATAACGTCTCCGGTAGCGAAGTTGACGAGCGGTTCGCGCAGCAACTCGCCGTCCGGCAGGCTTTCGGGGTTGTAGACCCTGGCCCACCGGTACTGCCACTTGTTTATAATCCCGTGCCTGTAACCGATGTCGACGTTTATAAGTTTCTTCTTTACGTCCACCGAGGTGATGACGCCTTTGTAGATACCACCTACCTCAATAGGTTTTCTCTCAAGTTCGGTCTCTATCTTGTCACGAAACTCGTCAATCTCATCTGCGGTCTCAAGCGACTCAAGGGGCCCGCGGTAGCCCCTGCGCTTGTCGTACGCGCGGCGTCCGAGTTCAACCGCCTCGTTGGCCCCTTTCTGGAGCTTGATGTCCATGGTCGTATAGATGTTGAGCCCGCCCTTGTAGAGCAGATTCTCTCCGTACTTCTCCTCTATGTAGCGTCTGACGTGCTCGGTGAAGTATGGCCCGGCCCAGAGCGTCTTTATCGCCTTCGGTTTCAGGTTCAGCTCTTCGAAGAAGGCTGCCACGGCGTCGTTCGGGTTTATGTACTCCTCTTCCACCATGCGGTTCAAGACGAACTCTTGCCGCTCTTTGGCGCGTTCGAGGTTCGTATACGGCGAGTACTTGCTAGGGGCCTTGGGCAGGCCTGCCAAAAGCGCGGCCTCGGAGATAGTAAGCCCTTCTACGTCTTTGCCGAAGTACGTCTCCGCTGCGGCCTGAACTCCGTACGCGCCGTTGCCGAGATAGATCTGGTTGAGGTATAGGTTAAGAATTTCGTCCTTGTTCAGCTCACGCTCTATCCGGTAGGCCATTATTACCTCGCGGATCTTTCTCGATATCTTCTTCTCCGAAGAGAGGAAGAAGCTTCGGGCCACCTGCTGGGTAATGGTCGAGCCGCCCTGTACGATTCTACCGGCCTTTACGTTCTTATAGAAGGCGCGCGCAATAGAGATGTAGCTAACCCCTTCGTGCTCGTAGAAACCGGAGTCTTCGGCAGCCAGAAAAGCGTCTATAAGGTACTTTGGCATAGTCGTAAGAGGCACTACTACCCTGCGCTCGATATAGAACTCACCTATTACCTCGCCCTCGGAAGAGTAGGCCTTTGTTACGAGGTTCGGCTGGTAGTCCGTGATTCTAACGAGTGAGGGAAGATCTCTTGTAAAGTAGTAATATGTCCCAAAGAAGACCAAAAGTACAAGGGCCGCAAAGAGCCCAAGTATCTTTCTTCTATTTATCTTAATCATCCTAAAACTATAACAAAACAGGAGAGTTAAAGCAAGGCCTTGGACTCTGTCGGCTGGCGCGCGCGCCGTTTTTGGGCTCTGCTTCTGCTCCGGGTTGGCTCGAAGATAAACAGGCAGCTCTATAAGTATTGAAAAAAGCGGACTTTTACGATAAATTAGGAGTTGCAGGACTAAAAACCGGAAGCCGCATTTGTCGAGAGTGCGGCTTGAACTGTATTTAATGGAATTGATTGGAAAAATGTTACGATTCGAAGACATTGTAGAGTCTGTTACTGAGAACTACCCGACGGCGGATGTGGCTCTTCTAAAGAAGGCGTACGTCTTTTCGGGCATGGTCCATCAGGGGCAGACCCGCATGTCAGGGGAGCCGTACCTTATTCACCCCATAGCGGTCTCGCATATTCTCGCAGAGCTCAGAATGGATATGCAGTGCGTTGTTACGGGCCTTCTCCACGACACCGTAGAAGATACCCATACGACGCTCGAGAAGATAGAGGAACTCTTCGGCCACGAGGTAGCCTCTTTAGTAGACGGCGTTACCAAGATAAGTCGCCTGACCTTCGACAAGAAGCAGGACAGGGAAGCCGAGAACTTCCGCAAGATGATCTTTGCCATGAGCAAGGATATACGGGTAATTCTCATAAAACTGGCCGACAGGCTCCACAATATGAGAACCCTCGATGCCCTGAGACCCGACCGCCAGCGCGCCATTGCCAGAGAGACCATGGATATCTACGCCCCGATGGCCAACCGGCTCGGAATCGGCTGGATAAAGACCGAACTTGAAGACCTCTCTTTCAAGTACCTCGATCCCGACAAGTACAGCTTTCTTACCGAGCGCGTGGTGCAGGAGACCGATGCGTGGGGCAAGTACATAGAGAACGTAAAGGCCATTATCGAGGAGTCGCTTCAAGAGAACGGCTCCAAGGGTACTGTCACCGGGCGCGTAAAGCACCTCTACTCCATAGACCAGAAGATGGAGGAGCAGGGAGTCGACTTCGAGAATATCTACGACATCATCGGCTTCAGGGTCGTGGTCGAGAGCCTGCAAGACTGTTATGCGGTGCTGGGGCTTATTCACTCCACCTGGAAGCCTGTGCCGGGCCGGTTCAAGGACTACATTGCGCTCCCGAAGCTCAACAGGTACCAGTCTCTCCATACAACGGTCGTCGGGCCGTACGGAATACGGATGGAGGTGCAGATACGCACTGCCGAGATGCACAGAATAGCCGAGTACGGTATCGCCTCGCACTGGAAGTATAAAGAGGACGGCGAGATAAACCCGGACGACGACAAGACCTTCGCCTGGCTTCGCCAGTTGCTCGAGTGGCAGCGCGACCTTAAAGATACCGACGAGTTCATGGACTCGCTAAAGGTTGATCTCTTCCCCGAAGAGGTCTTTGTCTTCACTCCCAAGGGAGATATTAAGCAGTTCTCTATAGGCTCCACCCCGATAGACTTTGCCTATGCCGTTCATACCGATATTGGCAACAGGTGTGTTGGGGCCAAGATAAACGGCAAGCTGGTGCCTCTGGGCACGAGGCTCAGAAGCGGCGACATAGTGGATATTATCACCTCCGAGATCGACCGCCCGCGCAAAGACTGGCTAAATCACGTTTCTAGCGCGCGGGCCAAGACGCGTATCAGGCAGTGGATAAAGAACGAGGAGCGGACCAAGAGCGTTGCGCTCGGCACCGAGATACTTACCCAGGAGCTGAAGAGCCATAACCTCAATCTTGCCACCCTCGTCGAGTCCGGTATGCTCGAAGAGCTTGCCAAGGCCAAGTTCGGGCTAGGGTCCGTTGAAAGCCTGTATGCGACCATCGGGTACGGCAAGGTCTCTGCGTCCAATGTCTTGAGGAGCATCGTGCCGGAGGAGACGGCGAGCAGGCAGAAGCAGAAGTTCTCGTTCATGAGGATGCTTGGCCGTTTTAAGGGCAGCTCCAGGTCTGCCAAGAGCCCGGTGGTCGTGCGCGGCGACGACGACATTATGGTCAGGTACGCCCAGTGCTGCAATCCGTTGCCCGGAGACTCAATTGCGGGTCTGACGACCCTTGGGCAGGGGTTGAGTATCCACTCTGAGGACTGCGCCAACCTTATGAACGTAGACTCCGAGCGGCTTTTAGAGGTTGCATGGGCTCCGGATATCAACATAACTAGGCCGGTCAATATAGAGGTGCTCTGCAGGAACGAGAAGGGCGTGCTGGCCGAGATGACGAGCGCCATAAGAGGAGCGGACGCCAATATATCGAGCGCGGAGATAGGGACCAACCCGGAGAACAGGGCGGTCTGTACGCTTGTGGTCGATGTCAGGAACACGGAGCATCTTAAGGCGATAATGCTCGCACTAAAGAGGGTAAGCAAGGTAATGAAGGTACGTCGCATAAAAAAGGGCGTTGCTAACAAAGATGATGAGAGGGTGTAGAGAACTATGGGAGCAGATGAGATAAAGACAGGGGCGGCGCCGGGCGCAATAGGGCCGTACTCGCAAGGGATAAAGTCCGGCAAATTGCTCTTTCTTTCCGGGCAGATACCGATAGAGCCGAAGCTCGGCGAGGTGGTTCCGGGGGGTATAGAGGCGCAGACGCGGCAGGTGCTGAAGAACCTCGGCGAGGTGCTGAGCGCAGGCGGGGCTACGTACGGCTCTGTTGTAAAGACAACCGTTTACCTAAAGGACCTGTCCAAATTCACCGAAATGAACAATATATACGCAGAGTTCTTTACTGCCCCGTACCCGGCGCGTGCTACCGTAGAGGTGAGCGAGCTGCCAAAGGGCGTAGAGCTTGAGATAGACGCTATTGCCGTGGTTGAGTAGGGACTTTAGAGCTGTTTATGGTTGCAGATTCGAGCTATAGAGGGCAGGGTAAAGGCTTTTTGCTACCTTTTTAAGGAAATAAAGTCAACAGAAACAGGTGGTTGGGTTCGAAGTGGCACTAGGCGGGCCTTGTGGATTTTCAAAAAAGGGAGTATAATAGTTACAGTTATGTCGCGGGCGCAAAAAAACCCCGGCATTTATCTCTACCGGGGTCTGAATATCTGGTCGGGACTGTCTTGAAGAAGCGGCCTATTTTACTAAAGCGGCCTATTGTCGTCAACTCGGCCCGTTTTACTGAAGCGGCCCAAGAGTTAAAGCGGCCTGTTGTCGTTAACTCGGCCCAGGTGGGTTAGGCGACCTAGGCGACCTTTGTAACGGCGCCGGAGCGAATGCAGCGCGAGCAGACCCTGATTTTCTTTGTGTTGCCTTTGTGGGTGGCGCGAACTGCTTGAAGGTTCGGGTTCCATCTCCGCCTGGTCTTGTTGTTGGCGTGGCTAACGTTGTTGCCGGTTGTAGGCTTCTTGCCACATATCTCGCATACTGCTGCCATCGATCTTCTCCTTGGTAACGTCTTTGGTAACGCTTAACGCGTGTCGGTTTTTATGCTAGCTGTCGAATTTATAAATTTAGCATCTTGGGAGAAGTTTTGCAAGTTTTTTTTATTAAGTAAATTTGGGCAAATAGCAGGTAACCAGATAACCAAATAAAATGAAGAACCGTATCTACATAGCCTCCGCAGTGCTGCTCTGCATCTACACGCTCTTTCAGTTCTACGCCTTCGTGGGTAGTGTTTCATCTTTTGGCGCGGGTGAAGAGTCCGGCACGGTAGCTTTACAGCCTACGAAGACGGACGCCATTGTGGTGCTTACCGGCGGGCAGGGGAGAATCGACAAGGGGTTAGCGCTGCTGCGCGAGGGCAAGTCTTCGAAGCTGATACTCTCCGGGGTGAACTCCGAGTCCAGCCACGACGCGATCTTCAGGAACGGGCTTGTGGACGGCGAGCAGTACAGGATCATATTAGAGAAGAGATCGACGAGCACTTACGAGAACGCACTTGAGATGAAGCGGCTGGTAACTGAGCTGGACATTGAGTCTATTACGCTTATAACGAGTTCTTACCACATGAAGAGGGCGTATACGGCCTTCGATAGAATGATGCCCGAAGGGGTGAGAATAGAGCCTTATACCATTTCGACGCCTAATTTCGATACGGAGCACTGGTGGGCCCCGGACAACATTGCCGTTGCGCTCCCGGAGTTCCTAAAGTACTACTGGTACGAGATCCGCTTCAATATGGACTCCACGACCGCTTAAGGGCCGACCCTGTTTTCGATGTAATCTTTCCGGGCAACTTTCGCTCTAACTTACCGTAGTAATTCCTGTTAGTCCTAACTACAGCTCCAGGCTCTCGCCGGGGGCCAGTATGCGCACCTCTGTTGCGCTATCGGCGAGCTTTGCCTCGAACTCTTTCGGGTCTTGTTCTATAACGTCGAAGGTGTTGTAGTGCATCGGCACGACTACTTTGGGTTTTAGCATGCCGACGGCGCGAACTGCGTCGTCTATGCCCATGGTAAAGTTGTCGCCAATGGGCAGCAGGGCGCAGTCTATGGCGTTGGTCTCGCCGATGAGGGCCATGTCGGCAAAGAGGCCGGTGTCTCCGGCGTGGTAGACGGTACGGCCGTCCATTGTGACGAGCAGTCCGCAGGGGTTGCCTACTGCGGTGGCAACGTCGCCTTCGTAGGCAGTGGAGCCGTGGTGCGCGATTGTCAGTTTTACGCGTCCGAAGCCGAAGTCGTACCCGCCGCCTATGTGCATCGGGTGGCCTCCTGCGCCTTTTGCGGCGCAGTAGTTTACGAGTTCAAAGGGGGCTATTATCGGTGCGGAGTTTGCAGTCGCTATCTCTACTGCGTCGCCTAGGTGGTCGGCATGGCCGTGAGTTACGAGTACGGCGTCTACCTTTATGTCAGAGGCCTTGGCAACGGCCTGCGGGTTGCCGGTCAGAAACGGGTCTATGATTATAGAGCCCGAGCTACTCTCGACGCTGAAGCACGAGTGGCCCTGAAAGGTGATCTTCACAAGGAACCTCCGTAAAGTAAATTATTAAGGTCTGCCATATATATAGCTGTTCTAGTTGGTTTAATTGGTGATGCTAGAGCCCGCGTACAGTGTAGCCTTCTCTCAACAGAAGTGCCGTTGTAACGCCCATGCCTTCTATCGTCTCGTTTTCAGAACAGATAGTTGTGACTCCGCACGCTGGGCTCTTCTCCTTTAGTATAATCTCTTTAGAGCCGTTCAGCTTTGCTATTTCGAGAATCTTTTTAGCACCGTTCAGGTAGTAGCTTGTTACGTCCTTGCCGTTCTCGTCAACCACCGTGGCCTTGCCATCGAGCACGTCGTTGCCGTTACCTCCGCAAATCTCGGCACTCGGCCTCGGGGTCGGAAGCCCTGCCATCTGCTCCGGGCAGATAGGTATCAGGTATCGTCCTTCGGTTGCTGCTTTGGCCTCAGGGCTAAGTGCAGCCTTGCAGTTGTAGCGGCTCTTTAGCCCCAGCAGGCAGGCGCTTATGAGCACTGGTACTTGTCCATTTAACTTCGTTGTCATTATTGAGTTCTCGCTAGTTGTTGCTCCCAAGTTGATACATCAATACGAACTCTTATGCCTCTTTTATAATAACTCTTCGCCCCTCTATAGATATTCTACCTGCGGCAATTATGTTGAGAGCCTCGGGGTAGATCCTGTGCTCCTCTATTAGGATTCTTGCCGCCAGGCTCTCCGGCGTGTCTGTGTCGAGCACCGGCACTGCGGCCTGCAAGAGAATGGGTCCAGAGTCGAGCCCCTCGTCAACAAAGTGAACCGTGCAGCCGGAGAATTTTACGCCGTGCTCTATGGCCTGTTGCTGCACGTTCAGGCCGGGAAAAGAGGGAAGGAGCGACGGGTGGATGTTGAGTATGCGCATCGGAAAGGCCTCTAGCATTACTGAGCTGAGCAGCCTCATGAAACCGGCCAGCACAACGACCTCTACACCGTGCTCTTTGAGGAGACGGACAAGTTCCGCGTCGAATGCCTTGCGCTTAGGGTACGCGCTCTTTTCCACTATTGCCGTGGCAATAGAGTGCTTCTTGGCGCGCTCAAGGGCAAAGGCCGAAGGAGAGTCGGTTACAACCACCTCAATGGAGCAGTCGAGTCTTCCGGCCTCTGTTTCGTCTATAATTGCCTGTAGGTTGGTTCCGCCGCCTGAGGCGAGTACTGCGATCTTAAGCATCTTTTATATTACCTGAGGTCTCTTACCTGAAAGATATTCGATTTACCGACATTTTCTAAATCTAAAAGAGCGGGCCGCCTGTGAACTGAACGGCAGAGTCGCCTCTCTTGGCCTTTGCTACCGTTCCTATGTCGAAGGCGCGCATCTTTAGCGCCTTTAACGTCTTGATTGTCTTTTCCGCGTCTTTGGCCTTAACTACCACTATAAAGCCGATGCCGCAGTTGAAGGTGCGAAGCATTTCGGCCTCGTCAACAGGGCCGCCCCCTTGAATTACCTTGAATATTTTAGGTACGGGCCACGAGCCTAGCTCTACCGTGGCACGCAGTCCCTTTGGCAGTACTCTAGAGATATTCTCCTGAAAGCCGCCGCCTGTTACGTGGACCATGGCGGTTGGCGTAACCTTTTTCAAGAGCCCAAGCACCGGCTTAACGTAGAGGCGCGTAGGAGCCAGGAGCACGGCGCCCAAGTTGCGTGTACCGAGGCCCTTTATCTTCGACTTTACTTTCAGCCCCATCCGGTCGAAGAGGACCTTTCTGGCCAACGAGAAGCCGTTGGAGTGGAGCCCCGAAGAGGCGAGCCCTATGAGGCGGTCTCCGGCCTTAATTTTCTTATTATCGATTATGGCGCTCTTGTCCACAACGCCTACGGCAAAGCCTGCAAGGTCGTACTCGCCCTTGGCGTACATGCCGGGCATCTCTGCGGTCTCGCCGCCCAAAAGCGCGCAGCCCGACTCTTTACAAGCGCGCGCTATGCCCTTTACGACCTCGGCGTGCTTCTTGGCCGAGAGCTTGGCAGTGGCAAGATAGTCGAGAAAGAAGAGCGGCTCGGCCCCTGAAACGAGAATGTCGTTAACGCTCATTGCCACAAGGTCGATGCCTACGGTGGCGTGCGAGTCGGCCATAAAGGCGATCTTGAGCTTTGTGCCGACCCCGTCGGTAGCGGATACGAGCACGGGTTTGCTCATCCCCTTGAACTCTCCCGAAAAGAGCCCCCCGAAGCCGCCTATGGAGCCGATTACTCCGGGTCTTTTGGTAGCGCGAACCGCAGGCTTTATCATCTCGACCAGCCTTGCGCCTTCATCTATGTCGACACCGGCATTTTTGTACGATAATTTTTTTATAGTTTTTGGCATAGAGTGACACAATAGTCGAATCAAACGTAATTGTCAATCAAACTGGTAAACCGGTAACTATGTAGGCTGCTATATCATACTCTACCTTGTAGCTATCTTGTTGTATTTTAGAGAGCGTTCCATTATACTGTTTTCTTTACTGTTACTTCACTGGAATAACCTTAAGAGGGTCGTATGCCTACACCAAAGAGCAGCCCCGGAAAACTGAAGAAAAAGAAAAAACCGGTTATCTTAATCTCCAACGACGACGGTATCCATTCTGAGGGGATAACGGCGCTCGCCTCGGCCTTGCGCCGCGTAGGCACAGTCTATATAGTAGCCCCCGACAGAGAACGGAGCGCTGCGAGCCATTCGCTTACGCTCCACCGCCCGCTTCGCGTAACCGAGGTCGCAAAGCAGACCTTTGCGGTTGACGGAACCCCGACCGATTGTATCAACTTAGCGGTTCACGGAGTTCTGTCCCAAAAGCCCGACCTTGTTGTATCGGGCATAAACAGGGGAATAAACCTCGGCGAAGACGTCTCGTACTCCGGCACCGTCTCTGCCGCCATGGAGGGCACGCTTCTCGATATCCCTTCCATCGCAATCTCTTTAGAGGGGCGCGAAACATTCGACTACAAGGCTGCGGCAAAGGTGGCCGTAAAGATTGCGCGCCATGTCTTGAAGACGGGTCTGCCCAAAGACACGCTCATAAACGTGAACGTACCGGCTCGGAAAGAGATAAAGGGCTTTAAGATAACGCACCTTGGCAAACGCTTCTTCAACGACGTTGTTGTAGAGAAGCTAGACCCGCGCGGGAAGAAGTACTACTGGATAGGCGGCGACGTAGACAGGTGGGAAGGCGGCAAAGAGTGCGACTTCTACGCCATGGAGAAGGGGTACGTCTCTATAACCCCGCTCCACTTAGACCTCACGAACTACTCGTCGCTAGATGAGTTGAACGAGTGGAAGCTCAAATAAACCTCCGTGGTTCGGCGCAGTAGCTCTGCCCCCCGGTTTATATTTTTTAGATTACGTTAGGCGGTCTTGTTTTTTATGGTTTCGAGTTTAAGATTCAAAAAAGATATCTACGAGCGCGTAAGGCACCAGATGGTCGAGCGGCAGGTAGTGGCTCGCGGCGTTAAAGACAGAGCCGTTATAGAGGCCATGCAGAAGGTTCCGCGCCATCTCTTCGTCGAAGAGGCTCTGTACGGCCAGGCTTATAGCGACTACCCGCTTCCCATCGGCGAGAAGCAGACCATCAGCCAGCCCTATATCGTCGGGTTTATGACCGAGGCACTCGGCCTCAATGGCACGGAACGCGTTCTGGAAATCGGAACCGGCTCGGGGTATCAAGCCTCCGTGCTCTCGCTCTGCGCAGAGAAGGTCTACTCCGTAGAGCGCATCTCGCGCGTTGCCGACAGGGCGCGCAAAATACTCGACTCCTTCTACTGCTCAAATGTTCTGATCCGCGTGGCCGACGGTACGCTCGGGTGGGAGGACGAAGCCCCGTTCGATGCGATTATAGTGACCGCGGGCGCCCCGGCGGTTCCCGACTCTCTGGTAGACCAACTAAAGACAGGCGGAAGGCTCGTTATTCCGGTAGGCGATAAAGACGTACAGGAACTTATTAAAATCACAAAGCGCGAAGACCGGCTCGTGACCGAAAGGCTCGGCGGGTGCAGGTTCGTCAGGCTTATCGGCAAAAAGGGCTGGGAGAAGGAGAAGGGAGACTGATGCTTAAACGGACTTATGAATGGGTGCTCTCGTGGGCCCATACCCCTTACGGCGGGCTCGCCCTCTTTATACTGGCCTTTGCAGAGAGTTCTTTCTTTCCTATCCCGCCCGACGTTCTCTTGATTGCGCTCGCGCTCTCAATTCCATCGCGCGCCTTCTACTTTGCGCTGCTCTGTTCAATAGGCTCGGTGCTAGGCGGGGCGCTCGGCTACGTGATAGGCATGTACCTTATGGATCTCGTAGGAGACTCTATAATCGGTTTCTACGGCCTTACCGGAAAGTACGAGTACATACAGACCCTGTACCGCGACTACGACGCATGGGCTGTTGCCATTGCAGGCTTTACGCCGATACCGTACAAGGCCTTTACGATTACCGCCGGGGCCTTCAAGATAAACTTCTGGGTCTTCCTTGGCGCGTCCTTCGTCTCAAGGGCGCTCCGTTTCTTTATCGTTGCGTACCTTATCTACAGGTTCGGAAAACCGATAAAGAGTTTTATCGAGAAGTACTTCAATCTTCTCTCTATCCTGTTTGTCGTTATAGTGGTCGGCGGCTTTATACTCTTGAAGTTTATTATCCATTAGAAGAGGCAGTATGGGCGAATTGCAGAGTATCGGCAACCATATGATAGCGGTTATAGGGAGCGGCGAAGAGGATGCTGTGCTGAACGGCTTTGCCGAAGAGGCCGGACGCTTAATCGCCAAGAGCGGTGCGACGCTAGTGAACGGCGGCAAGGGCGGGGTGATGGCAGCCTCAGCTAAAGGCGCGCGGAGCGCGGGCGGGCGCGTGGTCGGGTTGTTGCCGGGCATAGACAACAATGAGGCCAACGAGTACACGGACGTTATACTGCCTACGGGTCTTGGCGAGGGAAGAAACCTGCTGATAGTTCGCGCGGCCTCGGTGGTGATAGCGATAGGCGGCGGTTACGGCACACTGAGCGAAGTGGCTCTTGCGCTTAAGCTCGGACGCCCGGTCGTCGGGCTCGGCACGTGGGAGGTCTCCGAAGAGATAGTAGAGGTGGTCTCGGCAACTGAAGCCGTAGAGAAGGCCGTGGCGCTTTTGAGTGCCGGGTAAGCGTATGAAGAGAGCAACTACAACCGGCTTTGTGCTTCTGTTCTTTCTATTCCTGCTTGCCGGATGCATGATTCGCTCCGGCGTGGTCCACAGGGTGGGAGCCGGAGAGACGCTCTGGAGGATCTGCAAGACCTACGGAGTTGACATCGGGGAGGTCGTAAAGATAAACGACATTGGTGACCCGACAGAGATTCGCACAGGCGCGAAGATATTCATACCCGGAGTCAAGAGGCTAAAGAGAGTAACGCCTGCTTCGTCGATGGCAAAGACGAAGGGTAAGAACGGCGCAAAGAGAAAAGTTAAAAAGGGAGAGCGGCTCTTTAGCTGGCCGATAAAGGGCACGGTGTCGTCGCGCTTTGGCACACGAGGAAGCGCAAGGCACGACGGGCTTGATATAAGGGCGCCAAAGGGCACGTCAATAAAGGCCGCCGAGCGCGGCAAGGTCGTCTTTGTGTCGAAGAGTTACGACAAGTACGGGCGCATTATTATTCTTGAGCACAACAACGACTACTTTACCGTCTATGCCCATAACAGCAAAAATAGTGTCAAGCTCGGCCAAAGTGTCGCCAAGGGGCAGTCGATAGGTAAGGTCGGCAAGTCCGGCAACGCCACCGGCTACCATCTCCACTTCGAGGTTCGAAAAGGCAAGCAAGTGCTTAACCCGCTTTTTTTCTTGCCATAAACCGACTTTCTGTTGTAATAGTAAGGTAGATTCTCATCATGATTTCGCTTCCAAACCCTTTGAGGTAAGGAGCACTGTGTATGTCAGGTGTCAGAGGAGTCTCTATAACTGCCAAGCAGGCTAAGAAGAAGGTTTCCGAAAAGGAAGCGTATCCGAATGATACTATTCGCGTCTACTTTAACGGTATCAGAAAATTTCCGCTCCTGAGCGCCACCGAAGAGAAGAGGCTCGCAAGGCTCATCACAAAGGGCGACACGAAGGCCAGAGAGCGGATGATAGAGTCTAATCTTCGGCTCGTTGTAAATATCTCCAAGAGGTATCTCAATCGCGGGCTCTCTTTTCCGGATCTTATAGAAGAGGGAAACCTGGGGCTGATACGCTCGGTCGAGGGCTTCAAGGCCTCCAAGGGGTGCAAGTTCTCTACTTACGCTACCTACTGGATACGTCAATCGATAGAGCGGGCAATAGCGAACAAGTCGCGCATTATTCGTCTGCCGATTCATGTCTCTGCCGACAAATCGAAACTGTTAAAAGCGCGTCGAGAGTATACGAGCCTTTACCACAAGACGCCGACCTTGGAAGAGTTGAGTTCTCAGACCGGTTTTTCTCTCAAATACCTGACCAAGCTCGATACGGTCGGGGCCAAGACCTTTGCGATGGAGTCGGTGGCCAGCAACGGAAGCGACTTTTCGTTCTCCGAGCTGCTGCCGGACGAGTCCATTACGCCGCAGCTAGAGAGCGTTGCGATGGAGCGGAGAGCGGCAATGGTCGCCGACTGGCTCGAGCGGCTCGACGAGACCGGAAGGCACGTTATTACGCGTCGGTTCGGACTTGACGCTAAAGAGCCCGAAACCCTTGAAGCGATAGCAATGCACCTTGGGGTTACGCGAGAACGGATACGGCAGATAGAGGTTCGCGCGCTTCGTAAACTGAAGGGTATTATAAAGGAAGTTGATAATATAAATACGTTCGATGCAGTATGAACAACATCCAAGAATAGGAAAAAGAAATGGTAGAGGAGATCAAGAAATCAATACGCGACGTGCCGGACTTTCCGAAAGAGGGCATTCTCTTTAGAGATATTACGACACTCTGTAAAGACCCGGCAATGTTCGTTCGCACGGTAGACCTTATGGCGCACCGTTACCTCGATAAAGAGATAGACGTGGTCGTCGGTATAGAGGCCAGAGGTTTTATCGTCGGCGCGGCGTTGGCCTACAAGCTCGGCGCCGGGATTGCGCTGGTAAGAAAGCCGGGCAAGCTGCCGCATAAGACTCACAAAGAGAACTACGAACTTGAGTACGGTACCGACACCCTTGAGGTGCATACCGATGCCGTCGAGAAGGGGCAGAACGTTATTATTGCCGACGACCTGCTAGCCACCGGAGGCACTGCCGAGGCGGTCTGCAAGCTTGTCGAGCAGATGGGCGGCAACATAGTAGAGTGCTCCTTTATAGTAGAGCTTGATGATCTGAAGGGCAGGGATAAGCTCACCCCGCACCCGGTCTACTCGCTGATCCACTACTAAAGAGGTGAGCCCTGAGCTTGCTCGCTCTGCCTCGTCTCTGCTCTTTTGTCTTGGCTGTGTTGACAAGAACTTTTATCGGGCCGCAAGGTCGGCAACTGTTGCCGACCTTGCGGCCCTCTTTTATATAAACGCTTCTCTACTCACCGAGCACCCCTTATGCTTAAGCGTCTCGCTCTCTACATTCTACTCTTTACCGTCGGACTGCTGCTCTTTATCGCTACGGTGCTTGTGGTCTTTCCGGCCGGTATTATAGCCGACTTTGTTGTCGAGAGCGTAGAGGCCGAAACCGGTGTGAGCATAAGGTACGACTCTTTCGAGAGGGTCTTTCCTTTTGGCATTGAGGCTAAGGGAATTGAGATAAAAGATCGGGCCGAAGGATTGGACTTTACAGTGGACAGGTTGCGGCTCTCTCTGAAGCCTGCCAGACTCTTTGGGGGCCGGTTGGCTCTCTTGCTCGACGCCGACTTGCTCGGTGGCTCTATAGATGGCATAATGGTCTTTGGTTCGAGCGGGATGAGTTCAGACCTCAGGGTTCGTTCTCTCAGGCCGGAACTCTTCGCGCTCTCAAAAGAGTACGCAGTACAAATTCCGTTTGCTCTCTCCGGGGCAGTTAACATAGAGAGTTCGTACGCAGAGTGTGCCGAAGGGCTTGTGGTGATTGAGTCGGACTCTGGAGCGAACTCAGGCACTCTCTCTGCGCTCGGCTTTGGACTTGACTTTGGTGCGGGCGCGGCAGCGGGCCTAAGGGCCACGCTCAAAGAGTGCAGGGCAGAGGTGAAGGGGCTCTGGGTAGAGGGCCCCGACCTTGTGACGCGCCTCTCTGGTGAAGTTCTTTTAGATTCCAGGCATCCGGAGCAGAGCAGACTCGATCTCTTTGCCGAGCTTAACGATCTGACGCTCAAGGGCAGCAACCGGCTGCTGCTATCTTTCTTAAAAAGGTACGAGTTGAGACAGGGGTACTACGCGATGGAGATAACCGGAACGGTTGGGCGGCCACGAATACAGAGGCAGCAATGAGTCTTTAGAGATAAGGCATTTGGGAATATACGGATTTAGATAAAGTAGAGCGGCGAAAGAGTTTACTCTTTCGCCGCTCTACTATTTAGTAAATGAGTTGGAACCGAAAAAGCATTTCGGTTACTGAACCTGCATCTTACCTGACAGAGACCCATTTGCCGCCGAACAGCACACAGGTGTCCATAGGGTAGTCTGAGACTATAGAGTCTCCTCCGGCTATAAGCAGCACCCGGCCTCCTCTTGAAAAGTCGTAACCTTTGCCTATGTCAACGCTGAAACCGACCTTGCCGCCTTTGGGGCTGAGGCTTCCGGCTCCCTTTATCGTGGTGGACTGTATGTCGTAGACCTTGCCGTCCGGGCCATAGAGGTAGGCCTCTACGTAGAGCAGGTACGATCTATCCTTGCTGCCCTTGACCGTAGGCACTGCGTATGGCGCGCTTAGCGGGCCGATACCGACCGTGCCGCTAATCTTTACTGTCTGCAGGTTGTTAACGGAGCTAACTCTACGGCTGACCCTGAACTTTGTGATGTCGTCGGTGTAGATAGAGACCTTGTTCGAAGGCGTCTCCGTGCTGCAGGCGCGCACAAAAGTCTTGAAGCTCTTGCGTAGTGGAGCCGCGTACCACTGCTCCGAGTTCCGCAGGCTGTTGGGGTTGTTAAAAATGTTCTTGTCCGCACTGTAAGCGGTAGCGGTAACACCGAGTGAGAGAATTAGCCCTATCATAATCAGAATTTTTTTCACAGTAAACCTCCTTTTATTAAAATATTTTCTATTTTGCCATATCGGGTGAAAATAGCAAGAATCAAAAGCAGAAGATTAGCGGACTATCTGGTTCAGCTCGAAGATAGGCAGCAGTATTGCTAATACAATCAGGCCGACTATAAGGCCCATGGCGAGCAGCATCAACGGCTCTATCAGCGCTATTGCCTTCTTTAGCCCGCCCGAAAACTGCTCTTCGTACGTCTCGGCTGTCTTTATCAGCATCGAGTCGAGGCTGCCGCTCTTCTCGCCGACGCTTATCATATGCGCTACCATAGACGGCACCAGGTGGGCTTTCTTGATTGAGTCGGATAGAGCCGAGCCTTCAGCGCACTCTTCAATAGCCGAGTCTAAAACGAGTTTGAACTCCGTGTTGTTGACCACGCCCTTTGT
>JADFVP010000249.1 GCA_015222595.1 Pseudomonadota bacterium | reverse complement strand
CCTGTTATGACGCATCCGTTCTACGGCTCGTGGGGGTATCAGTCGCTTGGGTACTTCTCACCGACTGCGCGCTACGGAACGCCCGAAGAGCTTATGTACCTCATCGACACGCTTCACCAGAACGGCATCGGCGTTATTCTCGACTGGGTTCCTTCGCACTTCCCCACCGACGAGCACGGTCTCGGGTACTTCGACGGCACGCACCTTTATGAACACGCCGACCCGAAAAAAGGTTTTCACCCGGACTGGAAAAGCTCTATCTTCAACTACTCGCGCAACGAGGTTCGCTCCTTTCTCATCTCAAGCGCGCTCTTCTGGATCGATCAGTATCACATAGACGGTCTCCGCGTTGACGCAGTCGCCTCCATGCTCTACCTCGACTACTCGCGAGAAGAGGGAGAGTGGATACCGAACGAGTTCGGCGGAAGAGAGAATCTAGAGGCAATAAGTTTTGTCCGCCGCCTGAACGAAGCCGTCTACGAGGCGCACCCGGACGTGCAGACGATTGCCGAAGAGTCTACGGACTGGCCGATGGTCTCGCGCCCCACGCACATCGGCGGGCTTGGCTTTGGTATGAAGTGGAACATGGGCTGGATGCACGACACGCTCGCCTACATGAAGAAAGACCCGGTGCACCGGAAGTACTACCACAACCAGCTCGGCTTCAGTATCTGGTACGCCTTCACTGAGAACTTCATGCTCCCCTTCTCGCACGACGAAGTCGTGCACGGCAAGGGCTCCATGATAGGCAAGATGCCCGGAGACGAGTGGCAGAAGTTTGCGAATCTCCGCGCCCTGTACGGCTACATGTACGGCCACCCCGGCAAGAAGCTCCTCTTCATGGGCTGCGAGTTCGGGCAGGTCGGAGAGTGGGCGCACGACCATAGCCTCGACTGGCACGTGCTCCAGTACCCTGTGCACGGCGGGCTGCAACGGCTGGTGCGCGACCTCAACTTCTTATACAAGACAGAGCCAGCGCTCTTTGAGGTGGACTTTGGCAACGACGGTTTCGAGTGGATAGATTACTGCAACTCGGAACAGTCGGTCTTAAGTTTTTTAAGAAAGGGTAGTAGCACAGAAGATATTTTTCTGGTGATATCGAACTTCACGCCGATGGCGCGCGAGGACTATATTGTCGGCGTGCCGCGCGGCGGTTTTTGGGAAGAGGTGATAAATACCGACTCGTCGGTCTATGCCGGAAGTGGCTCAGGAAACCTCGGCGGCGTGAAAGCGACCGGCAGAGCCTGGAACGACAGACCGAACTCGCTACAGATAATCCTGCCGCCGCTCTCGACGGTTATTTTTAAGAGCAAGGGGTAGTGGGGATATAGGTGTCGAGTACACCTACAAGTCCGCACTTTTGAAAGAATGACTATACTGATGTTTTTGGTATGAAATGAGGATAGAAGAATGTGGGCTTTTATTGCTCATTCCTCCTTTGCCACAAGCACTTTATGCACCGTTACCCCTAAGGCATTCGCATTGTAGGGTTTTAAAATCACTCCGCAGAAACCGTATTTTTTAAAGTCCGCCATTACAGGGTCATTCGAGTATCCGCTTGAGACAATTACCTTGGCCGATGGGTCAAACTCAAGGACCCCTGTAACGGCCTCCGTGCCTCCCATTCCTCCCGGTATAGTTAGATCCATTATGACAAGCTTAAACGGCTTGCCCGCCTCACTCGATTCTTTGTATAAATTAATTGCCTCGCTTCCATCTTTTGCAGTAACAACCTCATAGCCCAGGTTACTTAGCATCGCACCGGCAACATCCCTGACTATCTCCTCGTCATCCATAACAAGGATTCTTCCACCATCGGAGGCGGCAACCTCTTTTTCAGCCGTCTTTCTTTCAACAGTTCTCCTCTCCGAGGCCGGAAGATAGATGCGGAAAGTGGTTCCAACACCCAGTTCTGAGTTGACATCAATACATCCGCCGTGTTTCTTTACCACCGAGTATGCGCTGGCAAGCCCGAGACCGCTACCCTTTTGCTTGGTGGTAAAGTACGGATCGAATATCTTATTCAAAAGCTTTCTGGGGATTCCTACACCCTGGTCTTTGACGGATATCTTTACATACCTTCCATTCTTCAAAGAGAGTCTGTTTTCTTTAGTAACGTTGTGGTTTTCAGCAGATACCATCAAGGTCCCACCGTCCGGCATGGCCTGGTCCGCGTTGATTGCAAGGTTGTTTATGACCTGGGGCACTTGGCCTTTATCGGCATCGACAAGCCACAGGTCGTCGGGTATGGTGAACTTAGGGTTTACATTAGATCCCCTGAGGGCAAAACAGGTTGACTCTTGTATCAATACACCAATAGGTATTGTTTCTTTAATAGGTTCTCCACCCTTGGAAAACGTGAGGAGCTGTTTGGTCAACTCACTTGCCTGCATCGCCGCTTTTTCCGTCGCTGTCAATCTCTCGTGGAAATCTCCGTCCTTGTCTACCGCCTGTTCCATTAAAGAGAGATTGCCTATAATGCCGGTCAGAAGGTTGTTAAAGTCATGAGCGATCCCACCGGCTAGCACGCCGAGAGATTCGAGTTTCTGTGTCTTGAGCACCTCTGCTTCCAAGCTCTTGCGCTCGGCATTCTCTTTTGATAAATCCTCTATGGCCTTTCTGAGCTTAATGGTACGCTCCTCGACAACATCTTCGAGATGATCCTTGTGCTGTCTTAACCTCTCCTCCGCCAGCCTCCGTTCCCTGATCTGCACGATCAGGGGTTTCACCAAAATAAAATAGAGCAGGGGGGAAATCAGGACAGTCAGTAGGAATGCGTCGATGAGTGCTACCAGATATATGGGCAGAGTTGGCAGGTAAGGCAAAATGAACATAACATATGACTCGACAAAAAATATCGAGACTGCTACGAGCAAAAAGAAACGAAGGGGTGTATAGGATGCTTCTTTGAAATGATGAGATACTGGTTTAATGAGCAAAAAGTAAAGAAATGGGACAATCAGGACTGTCAGCAAGAGAGCATCGATGAGTGCCACCTGATAGTTGGGCAGAGTTGGCAAATATGAAAAAAGGTACAACATTATTAATGATTCGGTAAAAACTATCGAGATTGCTACAATGATGGTGATAACGAAGCGAACAGATGTGTTGGGTCCCTCTTTGACGTGATGTTGCATTGGTACTACAAACGAAGTGTAGAGCAATGGGACAACCAGGGCTGTCAGCAAGAAAGCGTCGATGAGTGCCAACACATATATGGGCAGAGTTGGCAGATAGGCCAAAAGGAACAACATTATTAATATTTCGGTAATAAATAGCGAGACAGCTGTGGTTATCAAGGGGCGAAAAATTGGATTTTGTTTTTTATCCTTGTTCTGCATTACTACCTTTTATGCTATATCATTCAGACCTAAATTGTCTCTTAATATTGTCTAACTGTTCATAGTCTCTGGGGCCGTAGGCCAACAGATCAGAAAGTTGTGGAGAATACCTTATTATACTCCCTAAGGCAGCTTGTCGTCAACAATCCTACGAAAAAGTGTTGATTACCGTTTATAATGCTAATGCCTGTAATGAGGCTAATAGGTGTTTAGTACAGGAAGGAGTCCGCATTACACCCCCCCCCCACAAAAAAGGCGAGTACCGGTTACTCCGGTACTCGCCCCAAACTTAATCGAAAAACTAAACAGGTAAGGCCCTAGCCCTCGCCCCTGCGCGTGTACTCACCGCTACCATACTCTCTGCGCCGTTCCCGCTGGTTTTTACATATCCACATCTGGTAGACCGAGACCCCGGCCTGAAAAGCGAAAGAGAAGCCCATTGCCGCGCCGCTTAACAGTACCGTCCAGGCAAAGAAGTGCGGAGAGAATTTAGTGAACCACCACGAACCGATGTCGAGCGCAATGGCCGCAAACGGCGTAACAACAACGACCCGCTTCAGGAGCACCGGTATCTCGGTAAGTACAAAGATCCTGCCGAGCAGATAGAAGACCATGCCGAGGCCGAACATATGGATGTGCGACACCCTGACGAGGGAGCCCATGGATTCGCCCGTATCTATCTTTACGAGGCTCTTTACGTTCTCGTAGGTGGTGAGATCCGGTATCGGCATACCCGAGTGCTGATTGTGGCAGAAGATACACTTCTCATCGAGTATCGGCTTTACCTCCGTGGTGTAGCGCGCCTCGGGCGAGCTGTCGTGTATCCACTTGGCCATTACCAGGTACTCCTCATGCGTGCGGTTCGGCTTCATAGTCCCGGTCAGGGCCTGCTCGAGCCGCGTACCGGAACGGTTGCCGTAGTACTTGAGGCTGATGTCCGCAGCGGAGATGCTCGGCTTGCCGTCTTCTGGCGCAACGGAGATAAAGATCAAGACCATGGCAAAGGCATAGCCGGTCGAGAGGAGCCCGATAAAGAGTGTATAGAGCAGTCTCTCCGAGACTGAACAATCTGAGAATCTTCTGTATGACATTGGCTATGCTCCTTAAGTGTACGGGGTCTTTCGGCGCTCATTAGAGGCTGGCATTGCTGGAGGGGACTAGGCTGAGTCATCTTCTGCTTGAGTGTCGATTAAAATAAAGTACGGGAGTGCCGGGACGGGTCTAAGCCCCGGCACTCCCGCCTTTGAAGTTACTTCTTTATGGACTGCAAGTACTCTATTGCGTCTGCAAGGTCTGCGTTCTTGAACATGTCGCGCTTTGGCTTCATCATCGTGCCGTGACGCCCCTCGCGCGCAACACGCGCCATTCCGGTGCGTCCGAGCGGAGACATATCGAGGTCTGGCGCCACAAAGAGCTTCTTTACCGCGCCGGTAGAAGCGTGGCACGCAGCGCAGTTCCCCTTGTAGAACTTCTTGCCGGCTTCGATGCTCGGCTCGTAAGTCAGCGTGCGGACAAAGGCCGCTACGTCGATTATATCCTTATCAGAGAGTATGCCCTGCCATGCCTTCATCTCTCTGCCGTAAAGACCGTACTTGATTATAGACCTTAGCTGCGCCGGGGCCAGAAAGAGCCTGTTGGTGCGAAGATCGCGCGCCGGAGGATTTAGCCCGCGACCTTGCTTGGAGACCGAACCGTCGGCACCGTGGCACTTAACGCAGTACCGTTTGAAAATCCTCTGTCCGTCGTGTACATCTGCCGAGGCAATACCGTACGTGCCTACAACAAGAAAAAATGCCAGAATAAACAGGGTAAACTTTCTCAAAGTGCTACCTCCTAGATTAATTATGTATATAAATATTAAGATTAAGCAATAATTAAAGTCACTGCCTCTGCCCGTATTTTTTAAGCGCACAATGACGCGTAGTACAACTTGCTTAAGAGCACAAGCTGCACCGATACACCGACAAAGTATGAGAAGAGAGTGGTTTCTTTATAAGACTGGCAAGCGTTCACAGGCTAAAGAAAAAACCTCCCCGTTCTGCTCTGAATAGAAGGGGAATAGAAGAAATTCACGCCATCTAAGGACAGATTATCTCTTGTGGTGCGCAAAGTCAAGAGGTTCCGAAGAGGTTGTTTCGTCCACTGTTCATACACGGAAATGAGTGGTCAGAGAGCGGTAACGGTCTGCCTGTTTCTTCAAAAAAAGAGGTGGGAACGAAGAAGTCCGTGCATAACCGCAGGGAGTATGGAGGGTGGCGAGCAGCGCTTACTCGCCGTTATCACGCGATATTCTATAGACTGTTCCGGCATAGTCGTCGGTAAGGTAGAGCGCGCCGTCGGGGCCTACAACCGGGGCCACGGGCCTGCCCCAGACTCTTCCGCGCTCTGTAAGCCAGCCGGAGATAATATCTACAGGCGGGCCAACGGGCGTACCGTCTTCAAAGGGGATACCGACGAGCTTATAGCCGGTCTTCACGCTCCTGTTCCACGAACCGTGGAAGGCGACGAAGAGCATGCTGGAAAAATCGAAGCCGGGCTGGTTCGGCAGATCGAGCCCAGCACCAAAGGCTATTCCCAAAGGAGCCGAGTGCGCCTGCATCTCCACCATAGGCGCGGTGGTCCGGGCGCAGCGCATCTTAGACCCGTAGTCCGGGTCTATTACCTTGTTGCCATAACAGTGGGGCCAGCCGTAGTCGTTGTTAAGGGTAATACGGTTCAGCTCTTCGGGAGGCAGGTCGTCGCCTAACATGTCGCGCCCGTTGTCAACGCCCCACAGTTCTCCGGTGTCGGGATGAAAGGCGAGCCCGACGGTGTTTCGAAGCCCGCGCGCATATAGCATGCCGCTCTCTCCTGGGCCGTCCCCCTCTAATGAAAAGCGGAGCACGGCGGCGCGGCGCGTATCACTCTCAATGCAGACGTTGCACGAGGAGCCGACAGAGACGTAGAGACTGTTGTCCGG
>JADFVP010000002.1 GCA_015222595.1 Pseudomonadota bacterium | reverse complement strand
GTTGAACGCGGTCTTCGAGTCGTTCAAGTGGATCAGCCGGAGTCGCTTCATCCCAACCTCTTTCTTTATGACCTTAACGAGCGCGTCCATGCCTCCAGGCTCGTGCAAAGAGTACCCTGCTGCAAAGCCGTGACAGGTATCGAAGCAGAGCCCTGTCTCTAACCCGGCCTTCGTAGCCAGCTTAATGGCGCGCCCGATTTCATCCAATGCGCACCCGATGGTCGCTCCGCTCCCGGCGGAGTTCTCAAAGAGTATCATAGTACTACGACCGAGCCCGGCCTCTGCCACAGCCTTAACGGCCTCTTCGATACGCCCGAACGCCACCTCTTTGCCTGCCCCAGTTGAACTGCCGAGATGCGTCACCAGATAGTCCGCGCCAAGAGATTCTGCAATGGCTAGCTCGTCGCAGAAGAGTTTGATCGATTTAGAAAATATTTCGTCCTTCGGCGAAGAGAGGTTTATCAGATAAGTCGTATGCACGGCCACCGTTAGGATACCGGCTTCTGCGCGCCGCGCCTTGAACCGGTCTACCTCCCCAGCCTTAATGGGCTTCAAGGCCCACGACCTTGGGTTGCGCCCGAATATCTGAACAGCGTTACAGCCAAGCTCTTCGGCCCTGTCCACTGCGCGAGAGAATCCCCCGGCTATCGAAAAATGGAACCCTATCGGCATGCTTTTTCTTTTCTTTCTTTACTTTAGTACTTCACATTATGCGCTAGAACTTTCGCCGCTACTTACCGCATGCGCTCCATCTTTCGCATTGCATTCGACGACAGCACGCTCGATACGTTCTTGCTCTTGGCTATCTTGGCAAGCTCTCTCTTCTCAATATAGTCTAGAAAACGCATGGCAATGGGCAGCGGGGTCTTGGGGTTCGTTATCAGGCCTATCTTGACCTGTGGGTTCTTTACCCACTCTCTGTTGCGCGCTATCATACGAAGCACTTCGTCGCTGGCTGTCTTGGAGTTGACTAACATTATTATCTCGCCGTCCGTTATTCTCGGATTCTTCAACACGGCATTAGAAACGATCTTATTGGCGTCGTTGATCAGAAGTCCCCGCTCGGCCTTGCCGCCAGTGAGCCCGAGCTTTATCTTCTCGGCGGCATTCATCTTCTGTAACCTCTTGTAGATGCTCCCCTCTTCTTCCTCTTCCGGCTCTTCACTCGACTCAGGCCCTTCTTTCGACTCAGGCCCGGCAACTGCCTCTTGGGCCCCGACTTTGGCTGCAACAAGCTCTTTAACAGTGGCGTCTGCGCCCGGATTGTCGGCAATTAGAGTGTGGAGTTCTGCGTCGTCTGAGTGCAAAGAGATGAGGGAACGCAGTAGTCTCGGGTCGAGCTTATCCGCAAGAGCTGTGGCAAGCTCGCCGGTATCGAACGCGGCAAAACCCGTGGCAGCCTCTTTAGAGGTTTCAGGGTCGGAGTCGAAGCTTAAGATAAAAAGGATGGTGAGGCGGTCGGCAGTGGTGAGTTTTTCAGCTCCCTCGACTTGCACGTCTTGGGCAGAGCTGCCGGACGAAAACAGGCGAGCTGCGTCTCTTCGCACCTCGACCGGAACCTTAGGAGAGATATACTTTAACAGGCTTTCGCGTACCTTCATGCCTACACTCCTTAGTACCTACCCATAAAAGTTACTGCGAAGTTACTATTGGTTACTCTCAAGTTAACAGCCGGCAAAAAAACCTCTGCCACATAGGGCAGAGGTACTAAGCCGAGCAAAAGCACGAAAAAAAATTTGGAAGATCAAGACAATACAAATAGAGTGCAGGTCAAGTACCCTCAGCCTGCTCCGGGCTCTGCTTCTTTCTCATCAGCTTACCGAAGAAGCGGTTTATCGGGTTCGATCTCTCTATTACCCTTATAGCCGGCCTGGACCTGTAACCGAGCCCGGTAAGGGCGCGAATAAGCTCAGAGTTTTTGTGGTCGAAGTTGAGGCCTTTTCTGAAGACCAGAACCGCGCCCTTTATGTTACCGGCAGCCACAAAGACCTTACCGAGGTTCAGGTAGTAGTCGCCTTTGCGATGGTCGCCCTTTATGGCCTGAATGCAAAGCTCTATGCCTAGTCCGACCCTGCCGCCCCTTACGGCCTTGCACATACCGTAGTAAGACATTATCTCGGTATCTTTCTTATCTTCGCGAAACGCCTTCTCAAGGGAGCGGAGCGCCTTATCGATATTGTCCGACTTCAGGTGACGCTTGCCCTCGTCGAGCAGCTTTTTCGCAACAGTGTTGGCCATCAGTGGTTCCTTTCGTATATGAGCCCCAGCCCCTTTAGGGTCAGAAACTCGTCAACTTCATCAACAGAGTCTGCACAGGCGGCGAGAGTTCCGGCAAAGCCGCCAGTGGCGACCACAGAGCCCAGTGCGCCTCTTTCGCGCTCTATTCTTTCAATAATACCGTCAACCATAGAGACCGTGCCCCAGTAGACCCCACTCTTAATCGCCTCTACCGTATTTCTGCCTACGATACTGCACGGCTTTGCACCAGAGTCGCTACCCGGTTTACTACCGGAGCAGCCAATCGAGTCATCGATCGTCACCAGCGGCAGCTTTGCGGTCCTTGCATGAAGGGCCTCTAAAGAGATTCCGATTCCTGGGGCTATTATGCCGCCGCAGTAGACCCCGTCGCCGTTCACATAATCGAGAGTCAGGGCTGTGCCAAAGTCCACCACAACAACAGGCCCTCCGAAGAGTTCAAAGGCCGCTACCGCATTAACCACCCTGTCGGCGCCTACTTCAGAGGGGGTATCAACATCGAGTTCCATGGCCGGGGCAACGAGTTTAACTTCGGGGCCGTACGCTCCAGAGCCGTCTGCGGCTCCTGCGTCTCCACCTAAAGAAGCCTTTTCTAAAGAAGCTTTTTCTAAAGATACTACCGAAACAGGTGCGCCAACAATCTCAACTAACGACGCCGCAACTGCCGGAACCGCCTTCGGAACTACCGAGCAGATAATAGCGCCGTCTATGCCGCTTGTTACACCACCTGAAGCGCCGCTCTTACCTAACGTTGCTACGAGAGAGCTAAATAGCTCCAGATACTCCGAGGCCGCTCTTTCGGGCTCCGTAGCAAACCGCTTATGGGCCACAACAGTGCCGTTACTGCTATCTACAACTCCTGCAACCGTTGAGCTGTTGCCTATATCTACGGCGAGAATCATCTTGTCGCGCCACCTTAAAGTATTCGCATTACAGAGGCGTCTGAGCAAAAAGCAGAAGAATAGTGTTATGTATAAGTAATACAGTTACTTATAAACACCATCTTCCGGGGCTTCTCTGCAGAGCTGAACGTCTCCGGAGATAATGCGCTCTACCGTACCGGGAGCCGTTTGGAGCAGAAGCGCACCGTCAAAGTCTATTCCAACGCATATTCCCTCAGTGGAATCGCTAAAACTGACCACTCGAAGCCTCTTGCCCTCATAAGGAAAGTAGCCCTTCCATGCCTCGACCACCGGGGCGAAGCCTTCAAGGCCCGCTCCTGACCCGGACACTATCTTATACCACTTTTCAAGAGCATAATAAAGGTTTGCAGCAAACTCGACCCTCGAATAGTTGCCCCCTCTCTCGACAGCAACAGAGGTAGCCCCTGTACGAAGCTCGGCGGGCAGCAGTGCGCAGTCCATATTGATATTTACGCCGATCCCTATGACCACAAAGTGCACTCTGTCTATCTCAGAATCCATCTCAAGAAGTATTCCGGCTATCTTGCGCCCCTCTACCAGAATATCGTTCGGCCACTTAACGGCAACGCTCTTGCCGGTTGCCTCTTCTATTACCTCGGCCAGGGCAACTGCCGCCAGAAGCGTAAGCATATGGGCATTCGGGGGAGAGATGGCAGGCCTTAAGATAACCGAGGTGTAGAGGTTTACCGCAGCAGGAGAGACCCAGGTGCGACCGATACGGCCCCGCCCCTGCAGTTGCGTATCGGCAACCACTACCGTGCCCTCTTCGGCCCCGGCCCGTGCGAGCTCCAGGGCCTCCGTATTGGTAGACTCTACCGTGTCGAAGTATGCAATGCGCGCGCCTATGAAATCGGTCACGGTCGAGTTCAAGAACTCTATCGGGCCGTAAGGTGCCTCTTCGGTACTTACAAGGCGGTAACCGGCCCTCGGTTTGGCCTCTATGGCGTAACCGGCTTTTCTAAGAACCTCGATATGCTTCCAGACGGCAGCCCTCGACATGCCTAGTTCGCGGCTTAAAAGAGCCCCGGAGACAGCGCCGGAGGCACGTTTAAGCAGGTCGATTATCCTAACCTCTGCGTTTTGTCTTTCGAGCATCTATAACGACATCCATGCTAATATCGACCGAAGGGGCCGAATGGGTTAGTGCACCGACAGAGATAAAGTCCACTCCGCACGCAGCGATTCCCTTTATGGTCTTTAGGTTTACGCCACCGGATACCTCGACCAGCGCGCAGTCGTCTATAACCTCTATGGCCCGCTTGATCTTTGTTGTATCCATATTGTCGAGCATAATTATATCGGCCCTGCTCTTTATGGCCTCTTTAACCTCTTTGAGGTTCGTTACCTCGACCTCCACGGGAGCCCCGCCGCCGTAGCACTTGTCCACACTCTCGACCGCCTCTGCCAGTGTGCCTGCGGCCTTTATGTGGTTATCTTTTATAAGAATATAGTCATAGAGCCCGGTGCGGTGGTTCACCCCGCCGCCGACCTTTACCGCGTACTTCTCTAACGAGCGCATGCACGGGGTGGTCTTTCTGGTATCTAGCACCTTGGCGCCCGTACCCTTTACCTTTGAGACGAATTCGAAGGTGAGGGTCGAGATGCCCGAAAGCCTCTGAAGAAAATTCAACGCAACGCGCTCAGCCGTTAATAGAGACGACAGCGAGCCTTTGATTACAGCGATCTCTTCTCCCTTTAAGACCATGTCGCCGTCTTTATGCTTTGCCTTGAACTTGATCTTCGAGTCCATCTCGGTAAAAACCATCTCAGCCACGAACAACCCGGCGAGCACCATCTTCTCGTCAGCAACTATCCTGCAAGTTCCGGTCATCCCTTTCGGAACTATCGCCTCTGTGGTAATGTCACCCGCTCCTACGTCTTCGGCAAGCGCGGTCTTTACCAACAGCCCTGCGTACTTGTAGAGCCCGGCCATCTCGCGGTCTTTTCTCTTAACCGACACAGCGGCCTTCTTTGCGCTCTTCTTCGTTGTCTTCATTTGCCCATCCCCCTTATACGCTCAAGGCCGTTCTCAAGTTTCTCTATCTTTTCATTGATCTCCATAAGCCGGGCCCGTACTTTTGCCACTACGGCCTCGGGGGCTTTGTCTACAAAAGAGCTGTTGGAGAGCTTGCCCTCTATTACCTTGCGCTCGGCAATCTCTTTGGCTATCTCGCCCTCGATCTTCTTTGTCTCAGCCTCAACGTCTATAAGACCCTTTAACGATATAAAGACCTCCGGGCCTCCGGATACTACTATGGAGACCGAATCTAACGGGCGCTCTCCCGTTGGGGTAACCGTAATAGAGCTTACCCTGGCGAGCCTCTCAATATACTCGGCACCTCTTTGAAGAGTATCTCTGGCAGCGGCCCCGTCTATCTGGCACGTTGACTCGACACTCGCTCCGGGTTTAACATTGTTCTCTGTTCTCAGATTTCTGATCGCGCCGATAACCTCCATAATGCTATCGAGTTCTTTAGTCTCTTCAGGGTACGCTCCAATAGCAACCGGAAACTCCTCTTCGTGCAGGCCGCGCCCGTCTTTTTCAACAGGCAGGTTGGCATAGATCTCTTCAGTTATGAAAGGCATTATCGGGTGGAGCAGCTTAAGCGTATCGCGCAAGACTACCAGCAGCACGCCTGCGGTCTTGGCTTTTCTCTCTTCGCCGTTGTCGCCCCAGAGGTCGGGCTTTATGAGTTCAACGTACCAGTCGCAAAGCTCGTGCCAGACGAATGAGTAGAGCGCCTTGGCTGCGGTGTCGAACTGATAGGCGTCCAACGCCTCTTCGACCGTCTGCAGACAATCTGCGAACTTGGTCAGTATCCACTTGTCCGCAAGCGAGATCCCCTCGGTCTCTGTTCCGGCCTCTTCCGAATTTTCGTCAACGTTCATCAGCGTAAAGCGCGCAAGGTTCCAGAGCTTGTTGCAAAAATTTCTGTACCCGGCAATGCGCTCTTCTGCGAGCTTTATGTCTCTTCCTTGAGCGGCAAAGGCCGCGAGCGTAAACCTGAGGGCATCGGTGCCGTACTCGTCCATCATAATAAGCGGATCGATGACATTGCCCTTCGACTTGCTCATCTTCTTGCCCTCGAAGTCGCGTATCAGCGCATGAATATAGACCTCCTTAAAGGGAACCTCGCCCCTGAACTTAAGGCCCATCATCATCATGCGCGCAACCCAGAAAAATATTATATCGAAGCTCGTGGAGAGGACGGAAGTCGGGTAGTACTTTGCGAGGTCTTCTGTCGTTTCGGGCCAGCCTAAAGTAGAGAAGGGCCAGAGCGCGGAAGAGAACCAGGTGTCGAGAACGTCGGAGTCCTGCGCGATCTTATCGCTGCCGCAACCGTCGCAAAGAACAGGGTCGGCTTCGCCGTCTGGCAACGTGATGTGGGCGCACTCTTCGCAGTGCCACGCAGGTATGCGGTGGCCCCACCAGATCTGGCGCGAGATGCACCAATCGCGGATATTGCGCATCCACTCGAAGTAGGTCTTCTCCCAGCTCTTCGGCACAAACGCGGTGGAGCCGTTCTCAACAGCCTCTATCGCAGGCCCTGCCAAAGGCTTGACCTTAACAAACCATTGTCTAGACAGGCGCGGCTCTACGACTGTAGAGCACCTGTAGCACTCGCCTATCATGATCTTATGCGGTTCTACCTTTTCGAGAAGCCCTAAAGCGTCGAGGTCTTCTGTAACTTTTTTCCGGCCCGCATACCTGTCGAGCCCCTCGTACTTGTGCGCATTCTCGTTAAGCACAGCATTTATGTCGAGTATGTTTATGGACTCTAAAGAGTGGCGTCCGGCTATCTCGAAGTCGTTGAAGTCGTGCGCAGGGGTTATCTTAACGGCCCCTGTGCCGAACTCGGCGCTCACATGCTCGTCTGCTACTATCGGAATTTCTCTACCCGTAAGAGGCAACTTGATCTTTTTGCCGATCAAATCCATGTACCGCTCGTCCGTTGGATTTACGGCTACGGCAGTGTCGCCGAGCATGGTCTCCGGTCGGGTGGTCGCAACGGTCAGGGACTTAACTCCGCCCTTTGCTCCGTCTGAATCAACGATTGGATAGACCATGTAGTAGAGCTTGCCATCAGTCTCCTCGAACTGAACCTCAATATCGGAGAGAGCTGTATGGCACCTCGGACACCAGTTGACTATGTAGTTGCCCCGATAGATCAGCCCTTCTTTATAGAGCTTTGTGAAGACCTCGCGGACAGCCTTGCTCAGGCCCTCGTCCATGGTAAAGCGAAGGCGCGTCCAGTCGCATGAGGCGCCGAGCCTCTTCTGCTGGTTCAAGATAGTGCTGCCGTAGCGCTCCTTCCACTCCCAGACCTTCTCAATAAACGCATCCCTACCGAGTGCGTGGCGGTCTATGCCCTCTTTGGCAAGCTCGCGCTCAACAACATTCTGCGTGGCTATTCCGGCATGGTCGATACCCGGAAGCCAGAGCACGCTAAAGCCCTTCATCCGTTTGTACCGGGCGAGTATATCCTGTATCGTTGTGTTTAGCGCATGGCCGACATGCAGGGCGCCGGTTATATTCGGCGGCGGAATTACCATTGTAAAGGGCGGCTTTTCGCTCATGGCATCTGCCGTGCCAAGGCCGTGCTCTTCCCAGAGCGCGCGCCACTTGGTCTCTACCGCCTTCGGCTCGTAGACCTTCTCTAGTATTTCTTCTGTATCCGGAGTTTCGGTGGGAGTGTCTGTCATGGAACTTCTTTCAGTTAAAACTAAAAAAACGGCCTCACTGCAGGGCCGATTCCGTGGCGTAATTCGCCTTTTCTATCAGTTTTGATAGAGTAGAATATAAGTGTCCGTGTAGGCTTTCCGTTGCCTGTTGATGAAGACAGGCAACGGAATAAGCTCAGGACTTGGACAAAATAAGTTCAGGCCGCTTGATTCCGGCGAAGAGCGAAACCCCTGACGTACCGGGTGCGTCAAAAACAACTCCGGTTATCCAAGACGGACCGAGTACCGGAGATTGTCTCCAGAGTCTAGCTGGAAAGAAAGAGGAACGAAAACCTATTACTTAGACTGCATCATAGCAGATTTGAACTTCTTTATCTCTGCATTTATCAGCTCTTCGGCAAGCTCGGGCACTACTTCCCAGGCAACCTTCTCTACGATCTCGCGCGCCATCTTCGCAACTATCTCTTCGATCTTTTCAGGGGAGACAGTTGCACCAAGCCCGGCCTCGGCAACAGCCTCTACAGCCTGCTCTGTTACGGCCTCTACCGCCTCTTCTATAACCGACTCGACAGGCTCTGGTTCAGTTGCACTCTCAGGTGCTACCTCTTCGAGTGCAGCCTCGTAAAGCTCAACGGGCTCATCGTCCAATGACGGAGCAGCCTCGAAAGGTTCGGGCTCGGCACTCAGTTCTTCAACGGCAGAGTCGACGGTAAAGTCGTCATCAAGCGATTCGATTGACTCTTCAAGAACCGACTCTTCTGCAACCGGCTCCTCAGCGACGGGCTCTTCTGCTGCGAATGATGCCTCTTCGGCAACAGGCTCTTCTATGAGCTCCGTCGGCTCAACAGCTACGCTCTCATATGCCTCTTCTGTCGAAGCAGAGACATCCGGGGCCGGCGCGCCAGGACTTACTTCTAAATCCGGAGTACCGTAATCTACAACCTCTTCTAGAGAGTCGAACGAGACCGCCTCTTCAGGCTCCACCGAAGCAGACTCGAAAGGCTCAGGCTCGCTCCTGAACGGCTCACCACCGACAGACTCGAGCTCGAACGGCTCTTCAGTCCCACCAGGTATCTCAACACTCTCCGTCTCTGCAACCTCAAGGCTCTCGGCCTCGGGTTCGAAACTGAACGACCCTGCGGCGTCTTCGATTTCGGGAATACCGAAATCTCCTTCGTTCGTCTCTAGCTGGGCAGGCGCAGTCGCCTCTGAAATATCGAACGGGCCGGCAGCCGAGTCGGCAGCCGTAAATTCATCTTCTGATATCTCAAGGTCCACAAAAGTGCTCTCGGCAGCCGCGCCTCCCTGCTCCGCGGGCTCTTCGAATATCCCGCCCTCTAAAAAATCTAGATCCGACCCGGCATCCGCCTCCACGGCGAGTCCGGGTATGCCTTCGTCGGGCAGCTCAAAACCGCTCTCATCACTCTCGGACGCGTCACTCGAAAGCGAGCTTGCCAGAAGCGCGTTGACCTTGTCGATAAGTTCCTGCGACTCGAACGGCTTGACTATAGAGTCGTCGGCTTTGACCCGTGCGGCCTCGTCGCTGTTTAGCGGTTCGAAGGTACCGGCCAGAAGCATTACCGGAATTTTACTCAGCGCCGGGTCGCCCTTAACGGCCTCGCAGACCTCATAGCCGTCTTTGCCGGGCATAGCAACGTCTGCCAGAATTATATCGGGACTGACCTCTTTGGCCTTAGCAATCGCCGCGTCACCATCGCCGACGACCACAAGCTCGTAATCGTCTGAAGCGAATGTGATAGAAATGACCTTCTGGATAGTTACGCTGTCGTCTGCCAGAAGTAACTTCTTAGGCATCTGAGCCCCCTGTTTTTAAAGTTATTTTAAAAAAATTAACACTTAGCCTGCCGCCAAGTCAAGGCTTATTTGCTCTAGCTCTGCGTGCTAATTTCCGTGCTATCTACCTTCTCTCGACATGAGCGAAACTGCTCCGGCCCATTACTCTTATTTCGAACAAAATTCG
This sequence comes from Pseudomonadota bacterium, assembly GCA_015222595.1. Classification (GTDB taxonomy): domain Bacteria; phylum Desulfobacterota; class GWC2-55-46; order GWC2-55-46; family JADFVP01; genus JADFVP01. Next base: position 722 of record JADFVP010000002.1, on the reverse strand, counting down.
AAATACCTTAAGTAAATATCCCTCTTTTTTTTGTGCTACACTTATTTTATATTTGACTGTAAATAGCAGTTTTTTTCGACTTGTCAGACGGGACTCTTCATGGAAACTTCAGAGGCAATAGATTTTCTTAGACGCCTAAAGGCACTGCACAAAACAAAAAAGTGCACCGAGTGCGAGAAGCTCCACGGTGCGCTGGCGCAGCTATTGATCGACGCGCCTATACTGAAGTTTCAGATAGAGGCCCTTAAGCCGAACAAATACCACAAAGCGCCGGACTGTGCTCCGTGCATGCCCGGCATAGTCTGGAGTGAAATGGTAAAGAGTAACGAAAAAGATGAGGAGGAGGGCTAGTCAGAAAGGGCGGTCGGCTCAGGCCCCTCCGGAGCTGCTTCCCCAGCTGCTTCCCCATATACCTCCCCAGAAACCTCCAAAGATCGCTTGAGCGATAACTCCGGCAAGTGGGGCGAAGATAAAAGAGCAAACGAGCCGTATCGCGGTAAAACGCCAGCCCAGAATACCGACCTCCATGGTCATGCGGCCAAGCCCGCCCATACCCCAACCGGTAACGAACGCCACCATAGTACCGAGCCCCGCGCCAGACTTGAACATAACGGCCGCAATCGGGAGGCTTACGAACGGCCCGCCCGGAATCAGCCAGCCGACAAAGGCGCCTATAAAGATGCCGGTAAGACCGGCCTTGGCTCCAAGCCACTCTGCAATAG